>QLTX01000217.1 GCA_018725175.1 Candidatus Psychracetigena formicireducens | reverse complement strand
AGCACGGGGTGACAGCTTTCCCCTCCTGGAAGGTGCTTCTCTCTCCACTCCTGGAAGGGAGGGGATTGAGGGTGATAATTTCTTACCCCCTCACCCAGCCCTCTCCCTCTTCTTTGGAGAGGGTTAAAAAATAAAAAATGAGTTTGCTTCGGGACCCTGTCCCTCGCACAGACAAACAAGGAACTCATTACGGGTCTGCCAAGGGCAGATGAGGTAATCATCAGTAATTTAGAAGATTCAAATTTTTAAATTACTATCCTTAGAAACTTAAGCTTACTTGCTTAAAATGTTTTATCAACAAAATAGCCTTACCTGGTAAACAATCTTTTTCTGCGTATCCGGTTAATTACAAAGGCGATGAAGGCTAATATGCCCCATACTTGAGCCAGAATAAAAGGAGATAGCCCTCCAAAAGCAATTTTCAGTTCTGTGCCTATAGTTGGTCCCATAGAGCTGAACATTCCAGTAACCGCACCGAAAAGACCCCATATTCTACCTCTTTCTTCAATTCTGGTCAGAGAGGTCAATACCAGTGGTTGAGCTATGGCAATTAGCTGAAAGAAGATAAAGGAAATAAGAAATAAAATTATAGGAGGAAAAGGGTAATTAAAAGGTAGGAAATAAAGGAGCAGGAAAAGTGGATGTAATAAAACACTTAAACCGAGGATTTTTCGGGCTCCATAATTTTTTGCCAGGTTACCTCCTATAAAGCTTAAAAGAGAGGCGATAATCCAACCAGAAGCATAAAGTAGGTTTATCTGTTCCTTATTTTTAAATAGTGCTTCTTGTAAATGAAGAGTTATAAAAGGACCATTAATAGTCAAAGAAATAGAGAGAGATATCAGAGAGGCGATAATAAAAAAGCTTAACAGGGTAGTGTTAAATGGGGGTAAAGAAAGTTTTTCTGGAAAGGATTTGTTTTCAGTATCAACTATCTTTTGCCTGGTTTCTTTTAGAGTAAAATGCCTTACTGTAGCTACAAATAGATATATAAAGGCAGATATAATCATAATATTCTGTATTCCAAGGGGGCTTATAATAAATGAGCCTATTAAAGTGCCTACGCCAATTCCCAGGGAAGCACAAGCATTAAAAAGTGCAAAAGCTCTCTCCCTATTCTTAGTGGATTCAGCTACAAAAGGGAAAAAAGCCGGAGATTGAAAAGAAGAAGCCATATTTACCAAGAAAAAGCATAAAGTAACCAAAAACCAACTTCTGGAAAAAGCCATTAATAGGAATAATGGAGGGTAAAAAAAACCAGGAACAACAATCATAGTCTTTCTACCGAATCTATCTACCAAAAACCCACCAATAAATTGAGTAATAGTAAAGCTTAATATAAATAAGGTGTAGGAAAAACCAATCTGTCTATCAGTGGCTCCCAACTCTTTTAAATGTATGGGAAGCAAATATACCCAGGAAAAGAGAAAAACCAGTATTAAAAAAGCGGTTAATGAAAGAATTTCAACATTTTTATTCTTATCCATAAGTAATATTCATTATATCATACTTATTGATGGTTTTTAGGTGTTCATCTTATCCAACGCAAGATGAGCCTGAAAGGAAGAATCACACTGTTAATATTTTATCAAATAGTTTATCCCTTTCCAACTGTACTTTTTTAGCCATCTCATTATCCGTATACACTTTTGCTATGTTATCTAACAGTTCAAAGGTTAGGTTTTCCTTTAGATACATTGGGGCATCAGGAATACTCCTTAATTTCTCATAGGGAGTCATATAGTCCTAATATCTGTATTTCTTCTTTAGCTTTCCTTTTTTATCCCTTACTTCCATAGGAAAAGGCACAGGGACGGTGAAAATTCAAATCTGCTTAATTTTGAGTCATTCATAGTTATCACCATAATATATTTATTATGACTCTTACCTTTAGCCTGTCAAACTTTCTGTTTGTCAGGGATCTATTTCAGGCTCATCTTTGGATTAGAAAAGACT
>QLTX01000216.1 GCA_018725175.1 Candidatus Psychracetigena formicireducens | reverse complement strand
TCAGGATTGATGGAAAGCACAATGTCAAAAAAGGAATTAAACAGGAAGCTGGAAAAGATGAGAAGTGAGCATTTGAAAAGGGATAGGATTATGTTAGAAAAGATAGGAAGATTGAAATAGTGACAAAGAATATTCTGCTCACAGTATTGAGTGAACTGCTTGAGATATGTAAAGACCACAAGGTAAAGATTGTCCTTATGGGAGGTATAGCTGTTGGTGTATATGCCAGACCTCGAGCCACTTATGATATTGATGGTATTATCTCTATCAGAGAAGAGCAGATAGAGAATTTTCTCAATACCCTGAAGGAGGCAGGATTCAGGTATGATAAAAAGGAGCCGATTAAGTTTATTCAAGGCCTTTCGTTCATCACTCTTTGTTATACCAAATACAAGACTTACGTCGACCTTTTTATCGCCGGCAATAAGTTCCAGGAGAATATATTGGCCAGAGTAAAAAAGGTTCGGTTTAACAAAATGACCCTTAATATTATCTCTCTTGAGAATCTAATTCTTATAAAGTTGCAGACTGGAAGGGAGAGGGATATTGAAGATGTAAGGGATATGATTACAGAAAATAAGGAAAAGATAGATTTTGGATATTTAAGAAAGTGGGCTCGTGCCTTAAATATCTATGTCTTTTTAGAAGATGAACTTAAGAGTTTGAAAATAGGCAGCTGATGATACGCATGAACCGAAAATTAGAAAAAGCCAGAGATAACTTCATTGGTAACCGTGAACGGTTACGAATTTTCTGGATGCTTTGTCTGAAGAAGGTCTTAAGTTTAACAGGAAAAAGGCAGAAGAATCAGTTCTGGCAAGGGGAGTTTTCAGATTTATAGTCTGTCTGGTTATATTCTTAACGGAGACGAGGGTGGTGGAGAGGATATAAAAGGTAAATGAGTAAATGGGTGGATGGGTGAGATAGAATATCTAAATGAGAGATAATTATTTATTGAGCCGTAATGAGGCAATGAGACAACGATTATTTTTATCACATTGCACAACTAAAGCTGGACGAAGTTTTCTCTGCGTTAGTCCAGTAGAAATAAGAGGATAATAGACCAAGACTATGTCGCCTCGTTTTAATTCAAGCATTATAGATGTCCAATTTAGGGTCGTCCCAGTATTTAGAAACAACATCTTGTTGGGCTTGCAACATAAGGTGATGCGAATTTCTAAAACTTATGAATTCGATGAAGTCCAATACTTCGGTTGCTTTTTCGGGAGGTATCTCCCTGACCCTTTGCATGATTGTCTTTTCAACACTATAAATCGCTTTCAATAACTTCCAAGGAATGTCAAGGGGAAAAGGAATTATGGTTATTGAGTTAGCTCCGCAAATATGATTATTGTTACATTTTTGGTAGCCGCAACCTTTAGGTTGCGTAGAATTATCGTCGGTGGAACGCAGACTGAAGTCTGCGACTACCATGTTGCGGAGTTAAATCAATATGCATAAAAGGAATTGAGTGTGGAAATGGGTAGAACAGTAAATGAGAATATAAGAAAATGGTGATTGAAGAATATGGCATGGACAAGTTTAAGATGCGGGTGAAGCAGACAAGATGAACTTATTTACCAAAACAATCAAACTTTAGCAGCATTATTTTTGCCTGGAGAATAGCGGGAGATATTGTGAACATAACTATAACAACTTATGAACCGGACAATTCCCTGAAGAAAGGGTATCTATCTATTTTCAGCGAGATATTCAATGAGATTAAAAGAAACAGATGGCTCACCTACCAATTATTCAGAAGAGACTTTTTTGCCGTATATAAACAATCATTTATGGGGATTTTATGGGCGTTGATAATACCGCTTGTCAGCGTTGGCACATTTATTGTGTTGAACCGTGCTGGTATATTTACCATTGGCGATATTAAGGTGCCCTACCCGATTTATGCGCTACTTGGCATGGCGTTCTGGCAGTTGTTTGCAATCGGGCTAATTGCCAG
>QLTX01000215.1 GCA_018725175.1 Candidatus Psychracetigena formicireducens | reverse complement strand
CTTCAGAAACCGGTAGTGTTTAACAGTTCTGTTTGGGAAAACGTGGCTTACGGATTAAGAATCAGAGGTCTAAGTTACGACCTTATCAAGGAAAGGGTTGACACAATCTTAAATAATTTTGGCCTGGAGAAATATGCCTGGCTAAATGCCAGGAAACTATCAGGTGGAGAAATGCAAAAAGTAGCCTTAGCCCGGGCAATGGTAGTTAAGCCAGAGATATTAATCTTAGACGAGCCCACAGCAAATTTAGATATAAAAACTTCCGGGGAGGTTGAGGAAAAGATAAAAGATTATGTTTATTCAGGAAAAGGCACCATTATTATGTCCACTCACGACTTACAACAGGGTCAAAGATTAGCTGATCACATCTCAGTTATGCATAACGGAACTATAACTCAATATGGTGATAAAGGAGAGATATTTTACCATCCCCAAACTATTGAAGTAGCCAGATTTATCGGTTTTGACAACATTTTAACCGGAACCATAGTTGATAGGGTTAATGATTTAAGTTTGGTTAAAATTTCCGAACATTCCCTGGAGGTAATCAGCAACGAGCCAATAGGCAGCGAGGTAAATATTTGTCTGAGACCTGAAGATATAACCATTTCTATCAATAAGCCAGCCGGTAGCGCTCGCAATACCTACCTATGTGAGATTAAGAGGGTTTCCTACCTTAATCCTCTGGCTCGGATAGAGTTAGACGGTAATATCCCCCTTATCTGCCTGATAACTTCTTCTTCAGCCAGGGATTTACAGCTTACTTCAGGTAAGCAGGTGTTTGCTTCCATAAAAACCACAGCTATAAGGGTAATACCGAAAAAAATAAGCATATAATAATTAATTATTATTGAAACTTATAATTGGAGGATGTTATGGCTCTATTATCAAAATTAACCTGGTTTGATGCCAGGAAGCAGTTTAATTCTAAAAATTTGGCTTTGCTCCCCATAGGTTCAACAGAACAACATGGTCCTCACCTTCCTTTGGGAACTGACTGGTTAACTGCAGAATGGATTGCTAAGAAAACTGAGGAAAAAACTGACATCTTACTGCTACCTACTATTTCAATTGGAGTATCAGAACACCATCGCCACTTCTGGGGTACTTTATGGGTTTCTCCAAGCACCCTAAAAAATTATATTATTGATGTTGGGAAGGCTCTTAAAAGTCACGGTATTTCCAGATTAATAATAGTTAACGGTCACGGGGGTAACAACCCTGCCCTGGATGAGGCTTGTCGAGAACTAAGGCTATACGACATTTTCGCTTTTACTTATTCCTGGTGGTTAGCTATTCCCGATGTGTTACAAAAAACCATAGTAACTACTGGGTCCCATGCTGGTGAATCGGAAACTTCGGTTATGCTAAATATTTGTCCTGAAGGCGTGGTAGCTGAAAGGTTTGAAGAAGGGTTTAAAAAAGGTGCTCCTGAATGGGGTCTTAAAATACAAGGTGTAACTGTTGGTTATGATACCATTGATTTCACTCAAAGCGGGGTGGCGGGAAATCCTACAGCCGCTTCCCGAGAAAAAGGCGAGATAATTTTAAATGCCAGCGTGGAAAGGCTGGTAGAGTTTATTAGCTGGCTTAAGTCTGTAAGTGATGAAAGTTTAAAGATTAAAGAACATTTACCGTAAATTATCCGTCTCTTCGTCATAACCAAGACCCGCAGGGTCTGTGGTAATCTCATGTTTTCCTCTTCTCTGTCATCGCGAGACTTCTTTCCTCTTCCGTCATTGCGAAGACCCGTAGGGTCTGTGGCAATCTCATATTTTCCACTCCTGGAAGGGAAGGGATTGAGGGGAGGGTGACATTTTACTTCCCCTCACCCAACCCTCTCCCGCAAAGGGGAGAGGGGAAAATAATAAAAGATGAGTTTGCCACGGTTCCTAAACGAACCTCGCATGTATGAAAGCACCAATTTTGTCAAGTATTAATTAAGTATAATTACTCCTTATTCAGT
>QLTX01000214.1 GCA_018725175.1 Candidatus Psychracetigena formicireducens | reverse complement strand
TACTTCTTATATCAATATCATCTCTCTTTGCTAATTTTGATAACGATCTTAATGTCATAAATTCTGTATGGCTCAGAACCGCTAATATTCCCTCGCTAGTTCTATTTACTATTCTCATATTTTAACCCTCCTTTCTCTGTTTTTTGTCCAATATTTCCCTATCAAAATCTACATTTCCCCCACAATAACCACATGAAAAACCAGGCTCCCCGCACACTTCATCCTCCTTCCTCTCATATCCTACCCAACCATCCGAATCCACATACATACGACAATATATTACTCCCTCTCGCCGTTGTATTATGTCTTTTATCTCCAACTCTTTCCTACAATGCCTACAAGTTGTTATTATCATTTTTTTCTCCCTATTGATTTATTCTCTCTACTATTCGCAATATAATCTTGTCTACTTCGTAGTCTATGCTTTCTATAAAATATCCTCTGATTTTCTCTTGTTCACGTAAATCTGTCAAATAACTGAGTATATGATTATATAAATCTTGTTTTTCTTCATCGCTTTTCATATGCATACTTAGTAATATAACAATATTGTCTTTCATTTCTTTATCACCTCCTTTTGGATGGGGTTTACCATTATCAACCCTCATTTGAAAATCATCTAACTCTATTATTCTGTCAAGGAAACTTTGACTATCAACACTTTTCCCACATGCACTACAATATTCCCTGAGTTCTTTTTCCATTTTTTTCTCCTTTACTATTATTTTATTATTCCAGCGGTTTTCTGCTTTCACCAATAGTCTAACACAACTAGGAAATTTTGTCAAGAGCCGCTATAATCTTTATATTTTATATTTGGTTTTTTATAATCCACAACTATAAGTAGAGTTCCAGTGCCTCTTTCGTGGTCATGATGATCTAACCCTCTTTAGTAAGGATAAGCGTTATTATATATCTCCATGCCCCACTTCTTGTTGTCTCTATCTTTAGGGGTATATACTACCCCTTGCAGACAGCAACCGTTCACCAATCCAACGACAAACGATTGCACATGGTAACTATCAGAGATAGCTTCTCTCCATTCTTTCATGGTTGTTCCCTTTACTCCGGAGAATCGAAGAGTAAGCTCACTCAAAAATGCAATCCTGTTTTCTATCATGTGTTCCTTACCGTTGTCAAAAATGATGTACACCATTTTAATAAACCTCCTTTTATGTTGTGCCACGCTTTTTATGAAGTCTTTTATGGGCGTAATTCCCATCGCCTTTTAAGCTATCTAGTAACCCATCTATTATGTGTTGAGCGGCATCTTCCCTTTCATCTAAATCCTCACTACGAAAAGAATAATAACCATTTCTGGCTATTACAATAAAATCATATATAGGCACGCTCAAAATTATACTGCACAGAAGAAGATTATTTAATGTTTCTTTATCTACATTTGAAGGTTGACAATCGCCCGAGGGATGATTGTGGACGAGTATAATGCCAGCGGTGCTATTAATTATAGCTTTTTTGAATATTTCTGGAGGACTCGCCATGCTTGATGTAAGCGTCCCCATTGATACCAACTCTTTATCAATAACAACACCTACACTGTTCAAGTGGAATGCCCAGAAACACTCCCTATCTACCATTGATTCATTTTTCATTATGTTATGTACGTCGGATGGGCTTACTATCTTAATATTCGTCGTATCCGCTATCTGCAATAATTTTAATTTATAAGACATTGTAATCTCTCCTTATAGAATCTATAATATCCAGCTCGCTATTAATTTCCTCATCTACAATGTCGGAAAGAAATTCTGCATCGTCAAATAAATCATCGCCCACCTCGGACATATCCCCATATTTATATTTGTGGAGGTATGTATTGAATTTACTAATAAAACTATGATCAATTTTATCCGAGTAAACAATGAAGCTGTCATAATCCTCTTCCTGCATCTCTATATTTATTATACCAATCTTTCCCGCTTCGCTTTTTAGGCGAAGGAGAATTGAAC
>QLTX01000213.1 GCA_018725175.1 Candidatus Psychracetigena formicireducens | reverse complement strand
GAATATGTTGATGCAGCAATCCACCTGACTTCATACATAAAATTGGCTAAGTTATGGAAATGCAATGAGTTACGATTTTCCTTAGGCACTACTTTATGTTTTTATTTGATTACGAAAGGTGTGTCGCTCCACTTTAGCCCAAGTAACTGATAGATTTTCTTTGCATCTTGTGAGGCTCTACTTGGTATGCCATATTCTTTATGTGTCTTCTGATCTTTTAAGATAGATGTTTGTAAGCGTAATAACTCGTTTCTTATTGCTGCAGGACTTAGTTTCTTATACTGTAAGTTTACTTTATATTCCATTACTCGCATACACACTAGGGCCATAAAACAGATAGCTATATGCGATTTTATTCTGCGAGGTGTCCAGTGAAAAATAGGACGCATCTTTAAGTCGTGTTTACTTATACGAAAAGTTTCTTCTATCTGCCATAGTCCCTTGTAATGTTGGTATATTGTCATTACTGATTGCTGCTTTGTTGAGGTGTTTGTTAGTATTCCGTGCAATCCATCCCATTTCTCAGCTTGTTTTATCTTCTGTTGATCTGTTACTAATTTTGCTTCACCCTCTAACTTGACATATTTCTTATACCCAAAATTATTGAGCAGTGAGGTAGGATTTTTACTCTTTGATATTTTTTTCTTTAACGATTCTATGGCTTTTTCCCTATCATACTTGTCCTTTGCTGCTCGTTTGGGACTATAACTAACTATTAGTCTTAAGTCGTCTTCTATTTTAATCTCTTGATACGTAATTGCTTCTTCTGTTTGGTCTTCTGTTTCAAATAGATTCTTATATCCAGAACTATCAAGTATTTTTTTTGTTAATTCTTTTGATAAGTTCTTTATCCTCGCTCCTACAATGAATGGTTGTTGCTTTTGCCTAAACCTCTCTATGTTCTCTCCACTTAATAAAGCGCTATCAGCTGCAAAAATCAATTGATTTATTTTATAATCCTTATGCAATTGAGTCAATGCATTATCTAAGGTATGTCCTTCAAATTTATGGCCTTCGTATAACTGATAACCTATCGGTAGTCCTGCTTGTGTTACCATCATAGCCAGCAACACTTGGCTTTGGTTAAACTTGCCATCTTTACTGTATCCGTTTTGTTTTAATTCATCTTCTGTAAAACTTTCAAAATAAAGTGTAGTGCAATCGTAAAAAATTATATTAACTTTTTCTTCTAATAGACTCTTGGTATACTGGTAACTAAGTTGATTGGTTCTATTAATAGCAGCGTCATCCAATAAGTCCATCATTCGGTAGACTGCACTCAGATTTATTGATACTCCATATTCTTGTTCAAGCATCATTATACTCTTGCGTTTACTAGCCGGATTTGAGATGCGAGCCATTACTATATTGCGAAGTAGATTAACAGTGGCTTCCTTACGTGAAGAATTTTTAATTACTTGATTAAATCCTATTTGATCAAACAAACCTCCATAGCATTGATGAATACCCAAACAAACTCGTTTTTGTTCTTTTAGATCATTTAGGTCTACTGGTATAGGTTTATTGTTTTCAACTGATTGTTTCTGTCCAATTTCTATGAGCGATAATAAGGTATTGGTAGAGAATAACTTAGGTTGACTTTTTTCTTCTAGTTCTAATTTATAACGAAGAGCTATTTTCTTTAGGGCGATAATTTCATCTGGGTTAAGTGCATAACCAAAATGTCGTATTACTTTTTGTTTAATAGTTTTCCCAGTTCTAATATTTTCAACTAGCTGTACAGCAGTTTTAGGAGAATTAGGAGTATTTTTTGTTCTAACAAACATTGTTTAATAACTTAATAAAAATGATGTAACTAATATACAAAAGAGAAAAGACAAATCAAAGAACTATTTTACTTTAGGCACTACAACGCCTCTTTCCTAATCTTCCTATATTTTATAAGAACTTACAGCCACACTTTCCTCAGTTATGTACGAAGTCAGGAAAAGAGGATAAGATAATTTCAAAA
>QLTX01000212.1 GCA_018725175.1 Candidatus Psychracetigena formicireducens | reverse complement strand
TTTTGTCTTTACGAGGTTGTTGAAAACAACCGTGGTAGTCTCATCATTTAATCTTTAAGTGAGGTCGTCCCTGACCATCGCTATAAAAATATAAAAAAAATATTGATAATTGAATGAGATAGCTTTGACCACAAAGAGAATTTCGGGAACAAACTCTTTCCTCCTTCGTCTAAAATAGTAAATAAATTATAGGAGGCATAATAATGTTTAAAAAGTTTATTGCTTTGGCTGTTACCTGTGCAGTGTTGATGATGATGACTGTACCTGCCCTGGCGATGCTCAAGGTGCTTGATCCCGCATTAAGCGAAGAATTGCGAGGAATAGCCAGAAATCATCTTGTTGAGACTCTCAATATCCAGCCTGGTGCTGTAAGTATCACTGATAGTTGGGTGCGTGAGTTTTGGAATGTAAAAGTAGATGTATATATGGTTGTAGCCATAATTGACAGGGGACTCCCCACTGAAAAGAAAGTACAGCTCCCCGTAAGAGTGGACCAGAAGGTTGTACTGACGGATGCTGAACTTAAGGCCTTGGAGGAGCAAGATAATAGCCTCGCCACTTCAGACCCCCAAATTCGGATTCTTGCAGTAGAACAAGTAACCAAACCCAATTATACTCCCTATTATGTCTTAGGCATCGTATTGGTAGGACTATTGGGAACGGCAGCATTTATTAGAATGCGCCGCAAGGCATAGATAAAAAAGTGGGGTCAAGGCTTACAACCGCTATAAAAAGACAAAAAAGACAAAAAAGACATTTATAAATAAGTAAAATGGTCTTGACCCCAAAGATACCTTCACCTCAATGATTCTGGGTTATAGCCCCGAGCGACAAAAAAATCATCAAAACCCTGTACTGTATACAGGGTTTTGACATTCTAAAAAGCAGTCATAAACAACTCTTTTTCTTAGAAATGGTAATTAGGTAAAAATAACTGTTAAGATACTTGTAACCTTTTTCCTTATGGAAAGGTCTAAATACATAATATGGAAGAAAAAGAAATATTAGAACAGTTTAAAAAAGGAGAGGAAGAAGCATTTTTCCACCTCCTGGACCTTTATGAAAACGAGGTCTTTACCCTCGCTTTAAGGATTTTAGGCAATTCTGAGGATGCCAGGGATGCTTCTCAGGAAGCCTGGCTTAGAATTTACCGGGGACTAAACCATTTTAAGGGAGAATCCACACTTAAAACTTGGATCTATCGTATAACTTTTAACACATCCCTGTCGGAATTAAAGAAAAAACGCCGTTTAACCTCACTACCTTTAGATGAAGAGATAGTAGGAGAGTTTCCCGAAGAGTATGGTGAAATTGAGAGCGCGCTTCTTAATTTACCTGATAAATACCGAAGCGCTGTATCTTTAAAAGACATCTATGGTTATCCCTATGAAGAGATAGCCAGGATTATGAAAATATCTTTAAGTTCTGCCAAGGTGCTGGTGCATAGGGGTAGAATTAAACTAAAAAACAGGCTTGCAGAAGCCGGGATAAATGAGGTAAAGAAATGGATTTAGACACTGCCTTGCTGGCTTACATAAAGGGTGAATTAAACCCCCTTACCAGCCAGAAAATGAAAAACCTTATTGATACCAAACTGTATATAAAACAGAAAGCTTTAGAGTGGCAATCATATATGGCTAAAATGGAGTATTTAAGCGATAAAACCTATCCGGTGCCCAGGGGTTACCGGGAACAATTAACAAAAAAACTTAGCAAAAAAATCAATTACCTTCCCTGGGTAGGAGCCTTAACCATAATTCCTGGTTTGCTTTTGGTTTTGGGTATTCATCTGGCAAAAAAGAATAAAGCTGCGTAAGTATCTCCACGGCTATCTACCTGTGCGTGCCTGCACGCAGACAGGAAGCCAGGAGCTTTAGACATAAGCAAAATGCTTTGTCTTTAGGGCTAATTTACTGGGTAGCCCAATCCAATCAGGACTTTTGCCTGAAAGGACTTTAATAGCGATATTTTTGGAGG
>QLTX01000211.1 GCA_018725175.1 Candidatus Psychracetigena formicireducens | reverse complement strand
GGTCAGAACTCAAGCCCGGGTGCAGCGGTTAGACCAGCGCGAATAGGCACGAAACAACGATGCCGAAGATAAGCCCCATTTTGCTTGACGGATATATGCAGGATAAGTTTAAAAATGTTAAAAACTTACTGTTGAAATGAAGGAGATAACATGACAGACGAGATAGAAAATTTCAAAGGGAAAAGAATGATCGAAAGAGCGGAGGAGTTAGATGCGTTTTGGGCATATAGTACAGAAAAATTACCGAAGGATAAGCAATTAGTGCTTCTCGGCAATGTCCAATTTATCTATGAGTTAGCATTGGCTCAACTTGAACTGCAATCCTTGGGTGTAAGATTTGAAGTAACCAACGGGCTTAGAGAATTTAGGTTGTTGGATGCACAAGATGAAGAAAAACTTAGAAAAAAGCTGGCATATTTCAAGCTTATAAAAGGAGAATATACTGATTATTTTCGCATAATCCAGAAAAATAGAACACGCTCAGTAAATCAATATCTCACTCATTGGATCTATCCATATAAAGGCAAATTCCATCCCCAGATGATAAGAGCACTCCTGAATATTATTGGACTTGAGCAAGGAGATACAGTCCTTGATCCTTTCATAGGAAGCGGAACAACTGCCGTAGAAGCACAATTGTTGGGGATAAATTGTGTAGGGATTGACATATCTCCCTTATGCGTGCTTCAAAGCAAGGTGAAAATAGAAGCCCTGGATGTTCTTCAAGAAATTATAAAGTGCAAAGAGGAAGTAACTAACAGAATGGGGTTAACTCTGTTTAATCTCGAAAATAAATCTCTCGATGAAGCTATTGAATCGATACCTGATGAAAAGGTGAAGGACTTTTATAAGATGGCTAGGTTAGTTGCGATAAGTGATGAGGCACGGAGAGGGAGAGAGTTTTCCAAGGCTCTTTTGAAAAACCTTGAGCTTATGATTTCCTCCGTTAAGGATTATGTTGATATTAAAAAGGAACTCAATCTAAATCTAGGAAAAATGGATATAAAGGTCGGAGATTCAAGAAAGTTGCCTTTAGATTCTGAAAGTATTGATGGCATAATAACCTCTCCCCCTTATTCTATTGCTTTAGATTATGTTGCAAATGATGCTCATGCCTTCAAGGCATTAGGATATAGTTTGCCTGAGATTAGAGAAGAATTTATTGGGGTAAGGGGCAAAGGACAGGTAAAGATTAATCTATATAATGAAGACATGAAGGAAAGCCTAAAAGAAATGTTTAGAGTCTTAAAACCCAATAAATATGCTGTGATAGTTATCGGCAACGCAACTTATCTCGGCAATGAAATAAAAACAGTTGAATTTACAATAACTCATGCCGAAAAAATAGGACTTAAGTTAGTGAGGAACATCGATAAAATTATCTTTGGACTTTACAACGTAATGCAGAAAGAGAACATACTAATATTTCAAAAGAGGGGATAACATGAGCAATCAAGAATACATCAGGCAACTTGAGCAAGTCATAGGTAAATTCTTAGAGCCCTTGAAGGGGATACCTTTCCCGCTTGCAATAAAGGCACTCACAGGTTTTAAGGTTTTAACTTTTGAGCCATCAGTTGAACAAAGCAAGAAATTGTTAGAGCAACTTAGCAAAGCTGCACAATTTGGAGGTAGAAAGGCCTTTGAAGAGGGGATCTTCACAGCGAGACCTAATGAGGCAGGTAATCATATCGAACCTTTTGTTGTCGATGCTCTTAAAGATGCTGGGTTAAAGGCGGATAAACCCATTGCCAAAAGCGGCAAGAGAAAAGCGGCTGGCTATCCAGATATTCAAATAGAGGATGAGTGGAATAGAACCATATACTTGGATTGCAAGACCTATAACACCCTTACTAAAGATCAGACTTTTAGAACCTTTTATTTTTCTCCATCTAAAGACCCAAAGATCACCAACGAAGCCTTTCATCTTTTAATGAGTTTTGAACTCGATACAGCAGAAAGAGAAGGAAGAAGAGTATTTATTCCAATTTCTTG
>QLTX01000210.1 GCA_018725175.1 Candidatus Psychracetigena formicireducens | reverse complement strand
ATATCCGCTGCCTCTTTTTTAGAAGAAATTAAAAACTACTTAAACCCTGATAGTTAATAGGTTTACAATTATGAATAAAATACTTATAGTTGATGATGACCAAAGAAATGTAAGGCTCCTGGCTGCCATTTTGCATAATCAAGGTTATAACATTGAAACTGCTTCTAATGGTCAAGAGGGTATCCAAAAAACTATAGAGTATTTTCCTGATTTAATCTTAATGGATGTTATGATGCCCCTAATGGATGGCTATGAAGCCTTCCAGAAAATTAAAAAGATGGAAGAAGTAAAACATATTCCCGTTATTCTAATCACCTTCCTTTCTGATAGGGATTCCAGGATTAAAGGTTTACAAGTTGGAGCAAACGATTTTCTTACCAAGCCCATTAACAGTACTGAAATAGTTGTAAGATGCCAAAATTTAATTAAAATCAGGGAATATGAGATTTTTCTTAACGAATACAACCAGAGATTGGGAAAAGAAGTGGAAGAGCAAACTTTACAGTTAAAAGAGGCATTTATAGAACTGGAAAAATCTCGCTTTACTTTAAAAGAAAGCTATCAGGATACCATTTACCACTTGACCAAGGTGGCAGAATTCAAAGATGAGGAAACAGGTTCCCACATAAAACGCGTATCGTTCTATGCCGCCCTGTTTGGAGAAGAGCTTGGGTTTTCTGAAGAAAGGAATGAGATTTTTGTCCTGGCATCTCCCATGCATGATATTGGTAAGGTTGGCATACCTTCAGAAATTCTACTTAAAACCTCCAGATTAACTCCTGAAGAATTTAACCTTATGAAAACCCATCCTACTATTGGCGGTAGAATACTTCAGGATTCCATTTCGCCCGTCCTAAAGCTGGCTGAAAAAATTGCTCTTGCCCATCATGAAAGGTGGGATGGTTCCGGGTACCCGTTAGGGCTTAAAGGGGAAGAAATTATACTTGAAGGCAGAATATTTAACATTATTGACCAATATGATGCTCTAAGAAGTAAAAGCCCTACAAGTTGCCCTTTGACCACGATAAAAGTTTTGTTATCCTTACTCAAGGAGATGGAAGAACCTTACCTGAGCATTTTGACCCACAGATACTTGCTGTTTTCAAAAAAATACACCAGAAATTAGCAGATATTTTTGATAAATACTCAGATTAAAATATTTTGATAATCGTTTTATGTTGGTAGCGCTGCGGGGACTCGAACCCCGGTTTGCGGATTGAGAGCCCGCTGAACTAACCCCTGTTCTACAGCGCCACTGGTAATATATTATAAGTTATTTCTTATTGATATTTTCACTTCCTCTGAGCTATAGGTAAAATCCTCTTGGTGCGTGTCCTCGGGTGACTTCCTTTCTTCTCGGTCATTGCGAAGATCAGAAGGGTCTGTGGCAATCTAATGTTTCCCCTGCTTTGTCATCTCGAGACTTCTGAAAGAAGTCGTGGCGATCCCATGTTTTCCCCTCCCCTGTCACTCTGGACCTCGATCCAGAGTCTCCGCTCTTCTTCGTCATTCTGGAATGGTTTGGTATTTGTCCCCGTAGGGGCAATCCAGAATCACCGGTTTTGAGTCATTAAAAGAGGAGACCCCGTATCCAGTACGGGGAGACAAATAAAAACCTGGGGAGATAAAAACCTTAAAAGATGAGATTGCTTCGGGACCTTGTCCCTCGCAAGGACAAAAGGGGAAAAATGAGACTGCCACGGGATTTCATCCCTCGCAGAGACAAACAAGGCGTCATCGCGAGACTTCTTTCCTTTCAGTCATTACGGGCATATTACTTTTTAATGTGGCTTTAGAAGGCCTTGAATTATTGATAGTTAGTGGTATTATTGATTTATTTATTAAACCATGTCAATTAACACTTTAAGGATGGATGCCATGACAAAAAAAACATTGCCCATATTGTGGATGTCGAGAAGTAATAAAAAGAGGTTATTATGCAAATAGCAAGCAGAGATGGTTCTGCAATAAGTGTAACCGTTCATTTCACTGGGAGA
>QLTX01000021.1 GCA_018725175.1 Candidatus Psychracetigena formicireducens | reverse complement strand
AGGGGGGATTTAGGCGTTGAAATTTCGCTGGAGGAAGTACCTTTAGCTCAGATTAAAATAATTAAAAAATGTCGTTTAAAAGGAAAACCGGTTATTGTGGCTACCCAGATTATGGAATCAATGGTAAATAATCCATTCCCCACTCGGGCTGAGGTAAATGATATTGCCACAGCTATTATTCAGGGTACTGATTCCATTATGTTCAGTTCGGAAACTGCTGTTGGTCTTTATCCTGTTGAAGTTATAAGTACAGTTAACCAGGTTATACTTAAAACTGAAGCAGAGATGGAAAAACCGTCAATTCCTTCTAATTATATTTTTGAAAAAGCTGAAGATAACCCTCTCCTGGCTTTATCTTATTCAGCCTGTCTTTTAGCTGACAATCTGAAAGCACAGGCTATGATTATCCCTACCGAAACTGGAAAAAGCGCTAAGAGGATTGCCAGATTTCGTCCTTTCACCCGGATAATAGCTCTAACTACTAAAGAAGCAGTAAGTAGGCAACTCTGTCTTGTTTGGGGAGTATTACCCATAATTTTGACACCTGCATCTTCTGTTGAAGATCTTTACCATAAAGCAGAAGACCTGTTAATTGCTAAAAATTTAATAAATATAGGTGATAAAGTTATTTTTACCTCAGGAGCATATGTTGGATTAACTGGTGGTACCAACACCATAAAATACCACATAGTTGGTGATGCTCATTGAAAAAAACCTTGTTTCAGATAGTGGAAATAGCTGTTTGGCTTTTAGCCATTACCTCTATTTTCAATTTCCTTATGGCTTATAACAACCATCTGTTTATGAAAAGCGAAATGAGAGCTTTAGAAACACAAATAATGGAGGAAAGTAAAGTAATTTCTTACTTACAAATGGAGATTGCCAGGTTAAATACACCCGAGGGTATAGAAAAAGCTATTAGAGAAATAATGGAAATGGCCAAGCCAGGAGAGATTATCATAAAAATAGATGAACCATGAAGTGTTTGATTTCTTTTATAAGTAAGGACGGAATAGTTATTTTAACTGAAGAAGGCGGTAAGGGCTCTATTCCTTCTAAAGAATCCGGTGATTTAAGTAACTTTTCTATTGGGCAGATGCTGGAAGTACAACCTACTAACAGAGAGTACAACGGTAAACAAGTCTTTATTATTGATAAAAAGGAAAATAAGCCAAACTTTGAAGAAATGCTGCAGAAATATATCAAAGAAAGTAATGAGGAGTATCTTGACTTTTATAAAAGGAAACAAAAGAAGAAGAGGAAGTAATTAGTTTAAGTGAGTAACCTGATGGAATTTGCCAGAGAACTTGCTGCAGCTCCACTGTGGAAGATAGCTGCTCATGTAATAGATTTAGTACTGGTAACCATTATTTTTTATAAAATTTATATTTTTCTGAGGGGAAGCCGTGCTTACCAGCTTATTAGAGGTATTTTTATTGTTATAGTGGGTATGGGTGTAATCTATTTACTATCTTCTCAGTTAGGAATTTTTCTTATTTCTGGATGGATAGTGAGACATCTAACAGTAGCCATTATTGTAGCAATTCCTATTGTATTTCAACCTGAATTAAGACGTGCTCTTGAATATATTGGGAGTAAACATATTCTTACTCCCACAATTAATGTTACCTCCTTAGAAATAACCATAGAAGAGATCATAAAAGCAGTTCAAATACTGAGTTTAAAAAAGTACGGCTCCCTTATAGTGCTGGAGAGACTGATAAATCTGAAGGAGTATACTAGCCAGGGAGTGCAGATAAATAGTGATGTCCATGCAGAACTAATTGTGTCAATTTTTTTACCTACCTCCCCGCTTCATGATGGAGCATTAATTATTAAAAATGATAAGATAGTGGCAGCCCGTTGTGTAATGCCGGTGTCACGAGAAATGACTCCCGGGGGAGAGGAGATTGGTCTGAGACACAGAGCGGCTCTGGGAATCACCGAGGAAACAGACTGTTTAGCAATCGTAGTTTCGGAAGAAAATGGTTCTATTTCAATTTCTCACGAAGGAAGACTGATGAGATTTATAACCCCCCTGGAGCTTCGCGATATCCTGCGTGCCATATACCAGGTTGCCTCAGAGCCACCTAATTAACTCTGTATCCTTGATTAATTCTTACTATTAATAACCATCTTATTTTATTTATATAATATAATTATTAGGTTACTAAAAACTGAAATTGAAAGGTCAGGAGAAAAACTTGATGCAAAATATTCGTTTGTTTGGCACTGATGGTATCAGAGGAGTTGCTGGTAAAGATTTAACTCCCGAATTTTCTTTAAAGCTGGGATTATCTTCTGGGCATGTATTAATGAAAGATAAAAAGAAGGTTATTCTGGGAAGAGACAGTCGTATTTCTGGAGATATGTTATCACAAGCACTCGCCTCAGGCTTAATGGCTTTGGGAATAGATGTTCATGATGCTCAGGTAATTCCCACACCCGCTATCTCTATACTTACAGTAAAATATGCTTATGACTTTGGAGTGGTTTGCTCGGCTTCTCATAATCCAATTGAAGATAATGGTTTTAAGTTTTTTGATTCCAATGGATTTAAAATCAGTGATGAAGATGAAGACCTTATTGAACTTAATCTGGAAATGACCAATTTAATAGCCCGTTCCTCGGGGGTTTCAGTAGGAAAAAAATACGATTTTAGTGAAGCCCAGAACCTTTATGTAGATTATCTTATTGAGAACCATCCCCTTAACCTGGAGAATTTTTCCTTAGTTATAGATACGGCTTTTGGGGCAACTTCTAAGGTAGCTCCAGAAGTTTTCAGGAGGTTAGGAGCAAAGGTGGTGGTTGTCCATGGAGAATTTGATGGTAATTTAATTAATGTTAATTGTGGTTCCACTAATCCTCAGAAGATACAGAAACTCATTGTTGAAAATAAGGCTAATGTTGGTTTTGCTTATGACGGAGACGGGGATAGGGTTATCGTGGTTGATGAAAAAGGTGAGGTGCTTAATGGAGACCATTTATTGGCTATTATTGCCTCTAATATGATAAACTCTTCCAGATTACTAAAGCCTACAGTTGTGGGTACCGTGCTAACTAATCAGGGATTAGAAATAATATTTAACAAGTTAGGTGTTAATTTACTTCGGGTTGATGTTGGAGATAGAAATATAGTGCAAGCTTTAAAGAATCAGCAACTCCTTCTCGGTGGGGAAAGGTCGGGTCATCTGGTTATTATGGACAAGTCCGTAACTGGTGACGGCATTATAACTTCACTGGAGTTACTGAATGCACTTATCTCAAGCGGCACTCCCTTATCAAAACTTAAAACTTTATTGAACGAATATCCTCAGGGTGAAATTAATCACCGTACTGTTAAAAAGCATGAAATATTACACAATCCCAAATTACAGGAGCATGTAGAAGAAATAAATAAGGAATTAGGAATTAAGGGGAGGATTGTTATACGGGCTTCAGGAACTGAACCAATGATAAGAGTTATGGTTGAAGCAAAGGAAAATGAAGTTATAAAGCCAATTATTAATAGAATGATGAGTAAGATTTTAGAGATAGAGGAGGAATAAATGTGTGGAATTATCGCTTATATTGGTAATAAACCGGTAATGCCCATTTTAATTCAGGGATTGCAACGATTAGAATATAGAGGATACGATTCTGCTGGTATTGCTCTGGTTGAAGAGGGGGAATTAACCATTATAAAAACTAAGGGCTCTGTGGATAGCTTATCAGATTTACTGAGAGAGAGCAAACACCAGGCAGTGTATGGAATTGGACACACCCGTTGGGCTACCCATGGAGTTCCTTCAGATACCAATGCTCATCCTCATGCCAGTTGCGACAACAAATTAACCCTGGTTCATAACGGAATCATTGAAAACTACAAAGAACTACGGGAACAACTAATAAGTGAGGGTCATAAGTTTATTTCCGAAACAGACACCGAAATTGTGGTGCATACTATTGAAAAGTATTATCAGGGCAATCTTGAAGAAGCAGTAATTAAAGGAATCCAAGATTTACAGGGAGCTTATGCGCTGGCTTTAATTTCGGCTCAAGAAGAGAAAATTGTACTGGTAAGAAAACAGAGCCCCTTGATAATTGGAGTCGGAGAAGGTGAGTGCTATGCTGCTTCTGATATACCTGCTCTCTTACCCTATACCAAAAAAGTGGTGATTCTGGAAGAGGGCGACATCGCCATTTTAAGAAAAGATAATTTTCAGGTTATTAATTCTGAGGGGAAAGAAAAAAGAGTTGAAGTGATTGAAACTACCTGGGATGCTCATCTGGCAGAAAAGAGCGGTTATCCACACTTTATGCTAAAAGAGATTTATGAGCAACCAACTGTTTTAAAAGATACCCTGAGAGAAAGAGTATCAGAAGACCAGCTTTTATTAGATGAAGCCGATTTGGGCGACTTAATCCCTAACCTTAGAAAAGTGTATTTTGGAGCTTGTGGGACTGCTTATCATGCTACTTTAGTAGGTAAACTTTACTTAGAGACTCTTTGTGATCTGGAAGCTGAAACAGAAGTGGCTTCTGAGTTCAGGTATCGCGATGTCCCCTGGGTAAAACCTGCTGTGGGAATAATCGTCAGTCAATCGGGCGAAACTGCAGATACCCTGGGAGTGTTAAGCAGGCTAAAGGAGCTCAGCTATCCGGTAATCGGTATAACTAATGTTATAGGAAGCAGTGTTTCTCGGGAATCCGATAGAACCATTTATACTCGTGCTGGACCAGAAATAAGCGTAGCTTCAACTAAAGCCTATACCAGTCAAATGCTGGTTTTGTTATTATTAGCTCTCAGCTGGTCTAAAAAAAGAAATAAGTTGAATTATGAAAAAGAAAGGTATTATATAAAAGAATTAAAAGAGTTGCCCTTTAAAGCTCAGCAAGTTCTTGATAAATCCGAACTATTTTTAGAAATTGCCAGGGAATTGAAAGAAGTAAAACATTTATTTTACCTTGGTAGATTGCAGGATTACTATACTGCTCTTGAGGGAGCCTTGAAGATGAAAGAGATATCTTACCTTCATGCTGAAGCGTATGCTGGTGGAGAGTTAAAACATGGACCTCTGGCGTTAATAGAAAATAACACACCGGTTATTGCCTTCTTAAGTAACAAATCTATAGCTCCAAAGATGCTGTCAAATTTTGAGGAAGTAAGAAGCCGTGGGGGAAAAATATATCTGTTTACCACCCTGGATATAAAAGAATCGTCATTTAGAATTGTAAAACTACCTGATTCCGATATGTTAGTCAGCCCTATTTTAAATGGATTAGTGTTGCAACTGTTAGCTTACTACACCGCTCGCGAATGCGGAGCATCAATAGATAAACCCCGAAATCTGGCAAAATCCGTAACGGTGGAATGAAAATGATTATTGGAAGAACCATTATCAGTGAAAAAGCAATTGAACAAATAGTTTTAGAAACTATTTATGATTGTTATGGGGTAGCAGGGGTGCATAAATCTACCATGTTGGATAAGGTTAGGGGTAAACCTCCTGACATTAAAATAAAAACCAGGAGAAACATCTTAACCTTACAACTTTCCCTCTTAGTTGAACCAGAACTGCCTTTTCAACAGGTCGCTAAAAATACCATACATACTTTAAAGTTT
This sequence comes from Candidatus Psychracetigena formicireducens, assembly GCA_018725175.1. Classification (GTDB taxonomy): domain Bacteria; phylum Coprothermobacterota; class HKB111; order HKB111; family HKB111; genus Lithacetigena; species Lithacetigena formicireducens. The sequence continues at coordinate 11,429 of QLTX01000021.1, read as the reverse complement.
ATCCTTTCTAAAATGGTTGGTATTGAGCAAGATAATATCAAAATCAAGCTTTATTTATACAAGGTTAAGTCGTGAAGGCATTAGTTTTATCTGATCTGCTCAGAATGATTCAGGGTGCTTCTGAGGAATTAGCTGTTCATAAAGAAGAAGTTAATGCTTTAAATGTTTTTCCCGTACCTGATGGAGATACTGGAATTAATATGGTTCTGACGATGCAATCAGCTATTGAAGAAATCTCCAGGAATAACCCTAAAACAATAAAAGAGTTATCTCTGGCTTTTAAGAGAGGTTCTTTGATGGGTGCCCGAGGTAATTCGGGAGTAATTCTGTCTCAGATTATCTTAGGTATATCTAATGTTTTTGATGATGAAATCCAGATTGATGGGGCTATACTAAAGAGAGCTCTCAAACAGGGTTCTGATAGTGCTTATAAAGCAGTGATGAGACCTGTTGAAGGGACTATGCTAACCATAATTCGCTTTTTGGCAGAAGGTGCGCAAGGGGTAGCCTCTGATGATATTGTAAAAATAATGCTGGGTGGCCTCAGGGAGGCAGATATTGCTCTACAAAAAACTCCTGATATGCTTCCTGTACTAAAAGAAGCAGGGGTTGTGGATGCAGGTGGTTTAGGATTAATCTATATTTTCAGGGGTATGATTAAAGCTTTGACCGGGGAATCAGTGTCTGAGATAGTATTTTTAGAACCCGCACCATACCGAGAGTCCCTACCTATAACTGTTGAAGAAGACCTTGAGTTTGCCTATTGTACTGAATTATTAATTAGTAACCCTAACAAGACTACTGAAGAACTGGAAACTATCTTAGCTGAGATTGGTGAAAGCTTGTTGGTAGTTGGAGATACCTCCATTATTAAAATACATATCCATTCTAACCATCCGGATAGGGTCCTTGCCCAGGCGTTGAGTACCGGGGAAATTCGGGACATAAAAATTGATAATATGAAACTGCAACACCAGGAATACCTTCATCAAAAAGCGGAAACCCAAACTGGTACAAATTCATTACGAAAAAAATATAGTATAATGGCTGTTGTTTTAGGCAAGGGAATGGAGGAGATTTACAAAAATCTGGGAGCTGATAGGATGATCTCTGGTGGACAAACTATGAATCCCAGCGTGGTAGAAATATTTTCCGCTATTGAGAAAGTAGATGCGGAAAATATTTTTTTAGTATTAAATAATAAGAATATTAAAATGGCTGCTGAAGAAGCCATTAAGATGGTTTCAGGGTCTAAAGTTTACCTGATAAACAGTACCCATATGGTAGAGGGGATTTCTACTCTTTTACGATTTAATCCTGACTTAGAACCAGAAGAGAACTTTGAAAGAATGAATGAAAGTATTGCGGAAACCTGGGTAGCTGAAGTAACGATAGCTCAAAGAAATGGTAATCTTGGGGGGACCGATTATAACCTCGGTGATTACATTTCTATCACTTCCAACGATGAGGTAATTTATTCAGGTAAGGAGTTAAACGAAGTAGTTTTGGGTACGCTTATGAAATCTCCCTATCAGGAAGGGTCTATAGTTACTCTTTACGCTGGTGAAGGTATTGAAGAGGACTGGGTTCTAAGAGAGAAAATTATTAAAAGGTTTAAAGCCGAAGTTCAATGGTATTTTGGTGGGCAATCTCACTATCAATATTTCATATCTGTTGAGTGACAGAGCTTTTTAGAAGTATGTTTTTAGCTTACCATTAAAGTTATTGAATACTGATTCAGTAGTAAATATTCTAATAATAAATGGCGGGAGTGTGTGGGAATCGAACCCACCACAGGTGGAACTCACCTGCCACTGGATTTGAAGTCCAGGAGGGACACCAGCGCCCTATCTACTCCCAATTTTTATGATAGGATATTTATACTCATATGTCAAGCAGATAAAATATTTAAAGACAAGAGAAACTATGTCTACAGGAGGATGTAATGAGGTTAACCGATTTTGCTAAAGCTGCTGGTTGAGCTGCTAAAGTTGGCCCAGGGGACCTCGGAGAGGTCTTGAGTAGATTAAAATTACCTCATAACCCCAAACTGCTTTCTCATTGGGAAGGGTGGGAAAATGCTACTGTATATTCCACTGAGGGAAACTCGGTGTTGGTACAAACTGTGGATATGATTACACCTATTCTTGATGACCCTTATGATTTTGGACAGGTAGTAGCAGCTAATGCCATAAGTGATATTTATACTATGGGTTGTTTGCCTGAATTAGCACTTAACATAATTGCTTTTCCTTGTTCTGTTTTGCCAAAAGTTGTTCTAAGTCAGATACTTGCTGGAGGGCAAGATAAAGCAGAAGAAGCTGGGGTACTAATTGGTGGAGGACACACAGTTGAAGATGACGAACTTAAATATGGTATGGTGGTAACAGGGTTTGGCACTAAGGATAATTTGTGGAGGGTAGGTGGGGCTAAGAATGGCGATGTGCTAATTCTCACCAAACCTATTGGCACAGGTATTATTTCCACTGCTCTAAAAGCTGGAGAAGCTACCCTGGAAACAATAAATATAGTGGCTGAATCCATGAAGAAACTGAATAATTTACCGGTGTTATTGAAAAATCATAAAATCAAAATTAATGCTTGCACTGATGTAACCGGGTTTGGTTTGATGGTTCATGCTCTCAGCTTGATAAATAAGTCAAAATTAGGTATTAAAATAGTTGCTCGTGAAATACCTATTTTTAAAAAAGCTAATGAATTAGCCTTAAGCGGATTTGTTCCCGGAGGAGCTTATAGAAATCAAGAATGGGCATCACCCAGGGTAATTATTAACGCTACTCCTGCTAAAATGCCCTTTGATCCTATACTGCTATTTGACCCGCAAACTTCCGGGGGATTGTTGGTTGCAGTTGAAGAGAAAAATGCTGAATTGCTTTTGAATATTTTAAAAGAAGCAGGATTTTCAGCTACCTCTATCATAGGCTCATTGGTTGTAGATAAAGAAGAAAGAATAGAAATTATCTAATATGAGGGAGGAATTATGATTTTTATGGATTTAACTGGCTTGCCCTGTCCTCAACCCGTTATTAGAGTTAAAAAAGCTCTGGAAGAAGGAAATAATTATTTAGAGATTATTGTTGACAACGAAACCGCTTTAAATAACCTGTTGAGATTTGCCAGTAGCAGAAATATTACTGCCAGCTGGATGGTTGAAGAGGGAAATTACAAAATAAAATTGGAAACTGAAATGAAAACTCAACCAATAGTTAAAGACGGTCAGGGTAAAACACTGTTTCTTTCATCAAGATATCTGGGAAAAGGGGATGATGAACTGGGAGAATTACTAATGAAATCTTTTCTAAATACCCTGCTTCAAACTTCAAGCCTCCCTGAAACTTTAGTGTTGATGAACACAGGAGTGCAATTAGCCTGCGATGAAAACTGCTGTCAACCTCTAAAAAAATTGGAAGAGATGGGCGTAAACATTTTAGTATGTGGCACCTGCTTGAAGTATTTTAACCTGGAAAACGAACTCAAAGCAGGAAAAATTTCCAATATGTTTGAAATCCTGGAATATCTGTTACTCAGAGATGTAACTACTGTATGATTTTAATTCGTTTACCCACTCCCAATTGGATATTGAAAGTGAACCATATTTTAGAGAAGGAGAAAATTCCCCATCAAATAATCCCTACTCCTAAAGAACTTGACCCTTCATGCAATCTTTCTATTCTTATAGATGAAATAGTACTGGAGCAGACAATTCAACTCCTGGAAACTAATGAAGTGCCTGTTGATGATTTACTCAGGGTGAGTAATGAAATATGATTTACCTTGATAATGCAGCTACCACCTATCCTAAGCCAGAAAAGGTTATTGAAACAATTAACTTCCATTTAAGAAATTTGGGTGGAAGCACAGGAAGGGGACAGTCTCAATGGGCTATAGAGATAAGTCGGAAGGTTTATGATGTTAGAACCAAGGTAGCTCAGCTACTTGGGGTAAATGACCCTCTAAGGGTTATTTTTACCTATAATGCAACCTATGCCATAAACATGGTTTTAAAGGGTTTGTTGAAACCTGGGGATAGGGTAATCCTGTCATCTATGGAACATAATGCTGTGGTAAGGCCACTTAGAAATCTCGAAAAGAGAGGTGTTGAGTTAGTCTTTATACCCTGTAACGCTGAAGGGGTAATTAATCTTGATACCTTGAGAAATCAGGCGCGACAGGGAGCAAAGCTGATTACTGTTTTAGGGGCTTCTAATGTATCCGGCACTATTCAGCCTATAGCAGAGATTGGAAAAATATCTTATGATAATGACATTTTATTTTTAGTAGATGGAGCACAGTTAGCTGGTTTTGAGCCTGTAGAAATAGATAACTGGCATATTGATGCTTTTGCTTTTACCGGGCATAAAGGGTTTTATGGGCCTCAGGGGACCGGGGGAGTGGTTCTATCATCCAGGCTTGCCAGTTTATTGGAACCACTCATTGAAGGAGGAACAGGCAGTAAATCAGAAGAAGAGTATCAACCTGTTTTTTTACCAGATAAGTTTGAATCAGGCACCTTGAATTCTACCGGAATAATAGGTTTAGGTGCGGGTATAGATTTCTTGTTAGAAAATGGGATGGATACAATTGCTTCTCACGAAAGGATGCTTCGCGATTATTTAATTGAAAATTTAGAAATGGAAAAAAGTATTAACATGTTTGGTCTTTTAGACTCCCAGAAAACCACCGGGATTCTTTCTTTTAATGTTAAAAATCAAGACATTTCTACTATAACCAATATTCTTGATAGGGTTTATGGAATCATGGTTAGAGGTGGCTTGCATTGTTCTCCTCTTGCTCATAAAACTCTGGGCTCCTTCCCTTATGGCACTATTAGATGTAGTTTTAGCCACTTTAATACCCAGGATGAACTATTATATTTTTCCCAATCACTCAAGGAGATTTTAAGGAGGGGTTAAATGGAAGAAAATCAGTTGAGGAAATTACCTTCAATGGAAACTATTTTGTCTAATTCTGAGGTTAAGGAACTTTACAAACTATACCCCAGGAACCTGGTTAAAGAAGCCGTAAATGATCTATTGGTAAAAATAAGGCTTGATTCCAAAACTAATCTCAGGTTGGATATTTCATTACCAAGTATTATTTATGAAGTCCAGCAATTTCTATCTAAAAAGAAAATTAGGAAAGTTTTAAATGGGACAGGAGTACTGCTTCATACAAATCTTGGAAGAAGCCCTCTCCCAATGATATCCTGTGTAAAAGTTTTAGAAGTTATGAGCTCATATTCTAACCTGGAATATAACTTATTTTCTGGAGAACGAGGAAGCAGGCTGGAATATATAGAATATTTAATCACTAAATTAACCGGGGGAGAGTCAGCTTTTGTGGTAAATAACAATGCTGGTGCTGTATTACTGGTTCTTTCTGCTTTTTGCCAGGACAAAGAGGTTATCGTTTCCCGAGGAGAGTTGGTAGAAATAGGGGGTTCGTTTCGCGTACCGGACATAATGATGCAAAGTAGTGCCAAATTGGTGGAAGTGGGAACAACCAATATCACCCGATTAAGCGATTATGCACAGGCAATTAATGAAAAAACTGCCGCTTTACTTAAAGTACATCCCAGTAATTTTTCCATTAAGGGATTTACAGAGCAGGTTGATTTAAAAGAGCTAACGAGATTGGGAAGAGAAAAAAATCTTATAACCATTGAAGACCTGGGAAGTGGCTTACTGAAAAATTACTTCAAGGAATTATTGAAACCAGAACCTACAGTTGAAGATAGCCTTAAAGCAGAAGTAGATTTAGTCCTTTTTTCTGGTGATAAGCTGTTGGGTGGTCCTCAATGCGGAATAATAATAGGAAAGAAGCATTTAATAAAAAGAATTGAACAGCATCCACTATCACGAGCTTTGAGAATTGATAAAATGACTGTAGCAGCTCTGGAAGCAGTTCTGGAATTATATTTTGATGAAAGTAGACTGCTCTTAGAATCACCTCTTTTTAGAATGTTACTTATGGATATCAGCGAATTAAGAAAAAGGGTAGGCTATATTTTGAAAAAGGTTAAAAACAAAAAATACCTGGAAACTATTGAAGGTGTATCTACTACTGGGGGAGGGTCTTTACCAGATTGCGCAATTCCTACCATACTGATTACGGTTAAAAAAGAAGGTAAAACCGCCGAAGAATTATCCAGGTATTTTAGAGACAGTAACCCCCCACTGATTGGCACCATCAATAATGATACTTTTACTATTGACCTGAGAACAATTTTAGAAACACAGGATGAAGAGCTGGTCACCTTGTTGAACGGGGTTTAATAGAATGCGAAACTACTTAGTGGTTGGTACTGCTGGTCACATTGATCATGGTAAAACCCGGTTAGTTAAATCCCTGACCGGCATGGAAACTGACCGCCTGAAAGAAGAAAAAGAGAGAGGAATATCCATAGAACTTGGTTATGCTTATTTAAAACTGCCTTCAGGGATTATGGCAGGATTTATTGATGTGCCAGGACACGAGGGGCTGGTAAGAAAAATGATCAGCGGATGCTATGGTATAGATTTAGCTTTGCTGGTTGTAGCTGCTGATGAAGGGTTTATGCCGCAAACTTACGAGCATCTGGCAATATTAAATTTATTAGGATTACCTAAAGGAATTATAGTAGTAACAAAAATTGACATGGTAAGTGATAATGACCTTTCTATCCTGGAAGAGGATATCAGGGAAGGGGTAAAAAATAGCTTTTTAGAAAATGCCCCCATAGTCTATACTTCAACAGCGACTAATATGGGCATTGGTAATCTAATAGAATTAATTGACAGTTTTTCTCTTTCTTTACCGGTTAAAGATACCACAGGACCATTTCGTCTTTTTATTGATAGGGTTTTTTCGCTACCAGGTTTTGGTACTGTAATTACCGGTACCGCCTTTAATGGACTGGTTAAAAAAGGGCAGAGTATAGAAATACTTCCGAAAGGAGTTACTTCAAGAGTTAGGTCTATAGAAGTTCACTACCAATCAGTGGAAGAAGCATTTGCTGGTGAAAGGGCAGCTTTAAATTTGCCCGACATAAAAGTTAATCAGATAAAAAGAGGCGAGGTCATTTGTACCCCGCAAGCTTACAAGCCGACATCTTTACTTGATTTGAAAATAGAATTGCTTAAAGGCAAAAAAAACTATCTGTTGAAACATGGTCAGAGGATAAGGTTTTACCATGGCTCCAATGAAGTTTTAGGAAGGGTATTGTTTACAGGTTTAGGTGAAATACGTTCGGGTGAAACCTGTATGGCACAGGTTTATCTGGAGGAACCTGTAGTTGCTCGTGAGGGTGATAGGTTTATAATTAGAAGTTATTCTCCAATAAATACTATTGGAGGAGGTGTTATCCTGGACCCTTATGCTATTAAAAGAAGAAAAAAAACGCCTCTTAATTCTGTGGTTAATATAGAAGACTCTGTTTCACGATATGTAAAGATTCTCAATAATGAACAGAGTTTTATGATTGATATTCCAGCCCTGTCCTTCCTTTCTCAAAAAGAGGAAGAAGAAATAATTAAGGAACTGCTAAATTCCGATAAATTTATTCTCCTTCCCTCGGAAAAACCGTTATATGTATCCTTGAATACCAGGTTTGAGGAGAATAAATTATTTGTAAAACAAAAGTTACAAGCTTATCATCAAGTTAATCCTCATTCTCCAGGTTTTTTACTGGAAGAGCTAAGAAATAAACTTACTGGTTTAGATGTAAAGCAGTTTCGCATTTTTATCAAACACCTGATTGATTCAGGTATGGTGGAGGTTAATGGTCAAATAGTAAGATTAAAAGGGTTGAAAGCTGTATTTAGCGGTGAATGGCTGGAAGGTAGAACTGCCTTGCTGAAATTAATTGCTGAGAATAAGTTATCTCCTCCTACCATTAAAGAGTTGGTTGAAATAATGGAAAAACAGGGATGGAAAAAAGATAAATTGTATAATTTGCTTAAGGCTATGGTAGAAGCAACTGATATTATTAAAGTTTCGGAAGAGTTAGTATTCTTACCCTCAGTAGTTGAAAGCATAAAAAGGGAATTAATGGCTTATCTCTGGAAAAAAGAAGAGATAAGCCCAGGGGATTTTAAAGACTTATTCAATATTTCTCGAAAATATGCTATTCCTTTGCTTGAATGGTTTGACCACCAGAAAATTACTTTTCGGGATGGAAATGTTCGTAAATTAAGAAATAAACAAAGGTAATTGCTTTCATAGGATGATCACTTGCTATTTTTCTCATAAATCTGTGATTATTTATTTTTGTTTTGGATAACTGTATTGATGTTTAGACTATAACACAAATATGGATTATAATTATAGTGTAATAATGAAAATTAAGGAGTTTTCTTTTGATTGAATTTAGGAATGTGACCAAGTCGTATAATAATAGTAATCATCCAGCTGTAGCAAATGTTTCGTTACGCGTTGAACGAGGCGAGTTCATTTTTCTGGTTGGTCCCAGTGGAGCAGGGAAGAGTACCATAATGAAACTATTGTTCCGGGAAATTATGCCTACCACAGGTCAACTGTTTTTTATAAAAAGAAACATTATCAACTTTACCGAGAGAGATATTCTAAAATACCGAAGGCTGATTGGGATGGTCTTTCAGGATTTTAGGTTGTTGAAACAAAAAAATGTTTATGAAAATGTAGCCTTTGCCCTGGAGGTATTAGGACAATCTCCAAGGAAAATCAGGCAAAAAGTTCCCGTAGCTTTAGAGAAAGTGGGTCTAACAGGCAAGGAGAAGGCTTTCCCTTCAGAGTTATCTGGAGGAGAAGCGCAAAGAGTAGGAATTGCCAGAGCTATTGTTAAGGACCCCTTAATTATCCTGGCGGATGAGCCTACAGGAAATGTGGATAGGGATAATTCAAAGCAAATTATGAAACTTTTTGAAAGTATCAATGAAAATGGAACTACCGTGATTGTGGCTACCCATGCCTGGGATTTAGTGGACCGTATGCAAAAAAGAGTCATAGCTCTTAAAAAAGGTCGTATTATTAGAGATGAACAATATGGAGGTTACGCTACTGAATATTAATTCATTGGGATACTGTTTGCGTCAGAGTATTGTTTCAATTTACAGGAACTTCTGGTTGGTTTTAGTAACAGCTGGAATAATTGCTGTTTCACTTTCTGTTTTTGGAGGGTTACTGCTAATAGCTGTAAATACCGGTCAAATTATCAGAAATGTAGAGTCTAATGTTGAGATAGCCATTTTTCTTTATGATGAGGCTAATGCGGAAGAAATACAGTTTAAACTTGATAACCTCGTAGGTGTTAGAAACAGTACATTTGTACCGAAGGAACAGGGGTTAGAGGAATTCAGAAAGTCAATGAATATGGCGATACCTTTAGATGGATTAAGTGGCAAGAATAACCCTTTACCAGACCTTTTTAGAGTTAAGGCAGTGAGGGCCGAAATAGTACCGGAACTGGCTCGTGAAATTCAAGAATTTCCTGGAGTTGAATATGTTGAGTACGGTGAAAAAGTAATTGATATATTAAATAGAGTAACAGGCTGGTTAAATACTGTTTTTCTGGTTATAAGTAGCCTTCTTGCTCTGGGAGCAATATTCCTAATTATGACCACCATCCGTATTTCTGTATTATCTCGTCAGGAAGAAATTGGGATTATGAAATACTTAGGTGCGAGTAACTCTTTTATCCGTTTCCCCTTCATTCTGGAAGGGATGGTGATAGGGTGGTTAGGAACTCTTTCAGCTGCTTTGGTGCTTGGTGTAGTTTATTACCGATTGGTAGTCTTACTTAAGCAAGAAGCTCTGGCATTTTTTGTGCAACCGGTAACAGATATGGAAATACTTCTACCTTTATTAATAGGCTTGTTAGTTATAGGAACCTTGCTGGGAGGATTAGGGAGCATGGTGTCCATACATAGACATCTTAAGGTTTAATTATGAAAATAGGAATATTTATTAAGCCCCGCTCCTGGATTACTACCATTTTATTGTTGACTTTAATGGTATCTCTGCTTAATGGGTTTTATGGTACTACCCAGGCTTCTCCGGTGGATCCCAGAAGACAGGTAGAAAGAACTCGAGCAGAAATTATTGAGCTGGAAAAAATAATAAAAGCCTTAGATGAGTCCATTAAAAATAGAGAAAAAAGGATTAAAGAACTAAATCAGGAGTACCAGGAAACAGGAACTCAGTTACAAAGGTTAGAAGCAGAGCTAATACATTCAGAATCACGGTTGAAAGAAAAGAATCAGGTTTTTGCCAGTCGGGTTCGCAGTGCTTATATCAGGGGAAGAACTTCTTACCTGGAATTAATCCTGATGTCAGAAAATTTAGGCGATGTAATTGTCAAGATAGCATACTTAACGAGAATTCTGAATCATGATGTGGAATTAATTAATACTGTTAAAAATGAACAAACCTTATTAAGGAAACGAAAAACTGAAGTTACCAGTAAACGCCAAAGACTCCTGGAACTTAGAGGTCAGAGGGATGGAGAATACCAAAATCTTGTTAACCAACATCGCGAGAAAGATAGACTGCTGGCAGCAGCTAAAAAAAGGCTGGCTGTTGAATTAGTACGAATAACACCACAGGCAGAGCGTAAACCTGTATATGGTGTGGTTATTGACAATCACCCCAGCGCCAGGCCTCAACATGGTCTTTCCCGAGCGAGTTTAATATATGCGTATGAAGTGGAAGGTGGCATAACACGCTATTTAGCTCTTTATTCTTCCTTCCCCAGGAAGGTGGGTCCCATAAGAAGTGCTCGCACCCATAACATAATACTGGCTATGGAAAACAGAGTCAATTTTATCTATGCCGGTGCTGGCACCGATATACTAATAAGAATCAGAGATTGGAAAGTAAACAGCACAAATGCGATAACTTTTGGAAGTGCCAGCTTTTTCCGTGATGCTTCCCGAAGAGCTCCTCATAATCTTTATGTAAATTTGGAAACACTGGGAGTAGAAGAGCTTTCAAAAGAAGTAATCATACGACCAGCATATATAAGCCGAAGAGGCGACGATCTTGCAGAACCGATTGTAGTGCACGGCTCAAGATACAGTGTCAGGTACGAATATTTACCAAACAAAGGTGTTTATCGGCGCTTTGTAAATGGTGTGCTCCAGCGTGATGCTACTCGGGAGGAAATTCTCGCTCGCAACATTATCGTTCAGCAGGTATCTTACGGACGGGATATTCTTGGAAGACCAACTCCCGACTTAGTTGGTAAAGGAAGCATTGACTTTTACTCGCAAGGTCAGCACTTTAGCGGGACCTGGGTAAAAGACAGCAATACATCACCTACTCGCTTTTTTTATCAGGATGGGAGGGAAATAGAAAGAGTGTACGGTCAAACCTGGATTCACATCGTCAGAATTCCTTAAATTATACTCGCTTTTCAGCTTAGACATACTGAACTCCGATCCCTATTCTCCTTC
>QLTX01000209.1 GCA_018725175.1 Candidatus Psychracetigena formicireducens | reverse complement strand
TTTCTGTCCATAATGCCCTCCTTTTTGGAGAACATTATAACTTTCCAGAGGAGACAATTCCATAAAAGGTGAATCCGAATCTATAAGACGAGTTATTCGCTCTCTTGCCAGTAGCTTGTTGCGCTTTTGGTGAAGTCGGACCGCCTTTTCCGGACCGCCTCGCTGCACTTGAGCAAGGCGCTCCTTTAGTTCATTAGCCAGACCCTTATGATAGAGGAAATTCTCCTGGTATTCCTTGCTTTTAGTATTCAAGCGACTTTTAAGAACTGGCATCCATTCACCTTGAATCCGTAAACCGTTACCTTCTTTTCTTTTTTTAACACTTTACCTAATGACTTTGTCAAACGACAAATCGCAAAGACATAAAAAACTGGTTTTTCTCCAGAAACTGTGGTAACATAAAAAATAAAGGCACAGAGACACAGAGAAGCTTAAACTCTAAATACGAAACTCGAAACAAAATCAAAAGTCAAAATTACAATGCAAAATTGAAAATTAGAAATTGGAAATTGGAAATTGGGTCATTGAAAATTAATTGAAAATTAGAAATTGAAAATTGGAAGGCTGAATGCTGATAGCTGATAGCTATTTAGGTGTTAGGTTTTAGGTTTTAGCCCTGAATCAAGTTCAGGGTAGGTTTTAGAGTTTAGAGAGCAAGATACCGATGATTAAAAGAGATGTGCCCTCTAATACCCAAGACCTAATACCTAATACCTTAAAGGATTTAAAGTTTAGAGTTTAGCAATACCAATAATTACTGGAAGGATGGAAGGATGAATCATAGGGAGAGGGTTTTAATGGCCCTCAGGCATAAGGAGTCTGATTGCATTCCGTTCGACCTGGGGAGTACTGGAATCACAGGGATCCACAAGCTCGCCTATCAAAATCTACTTTTTTATTTAGGGATAAAGAAGGCAGAGATTCAAATTTTTGATACGATCACCCAGTTAGCCATGGTGGACAAGAAACTTCTTCAGCGGCTTGAGGTTGCTACTCGTGGAGTTCATCCTCTTAATCCTTCAAACTGGTCTCTCGAGATTCAGGAGAGTGATAGATATAAATATTTTCGGGATGAATATGGGGTTGAGTGGTCCATGCCTAAGGAGGGAGGCCTTTATTATGACATGACGGAGAATCCTCTGAAATCAGCAACGATAGAGGATATTGAGGGTTATTCCTGGCCTAACCCCCGGGACCCCGCCAGAGTGGCAGGATTAAAGGAGGAGATAGAAAAACTCTCCGATTGGGCGATTGTGCTCACAGGCCCTGGAGAGGGTCTTTTTGAAAGGTCACTATGGATGCGAGGATTTGAGAGATTTTACATTGATTTAATCAGAGACCCTCCCCTGGCTAATAGCCTATTGGCTCAGCTAACAGATTTCAGGATAAAGTTCTGGGAGCTTCTCCTGGATGAGATTGGAGATCTTGTCCATGTGGTAGTAGAGGCTGACGACCTGGCAACTCAAAATAGTCTCATGATCTCTCCCGAAATATATCGGAGATACCTAAAGCCTCAACATAAGAGGGTATTCTCCTTCATCAAAGAGAAGGCCCCACATGTCTATATTTTCCTTCACTCCTGTGGAGCTATTTATGACCTAATTCCCGATCTCATTGAAGTAGGAGTTGACATCCTGAATCCCGTGCAGGTCAGTGCGGCTAAGATGGATACCAAAAAGCTCAAAAAAGAGTTTGGAGATGTACTCACCTTCTGGGGAGGAGGCATCGACACCCAAGAAGTGCTACCTAAAGGCACCCCAGATGAAGTCAAAGAAGAGGTAAAGAGGCGGATAGACGATCTTGCTCCCGGCGGTGGATTCATCTTCGCTGCGGTTCACAATATTCAGGCTGATGTTCCTCCAGAGAACATCATAGCGATGTGGGAAGCATTACAAGAGAGCGGGAATTACTGAGAATAATGCAAAATATACCCAATAGTGGGATTAAGAAACATTACTTTGAATTGCCCCTTCCAGAGCGCAAAGATCAACGTCCGGATACAGAAAGGATT
>QLTX01000208.1 GCA_018725175.1 Candidatus Psychracetigena formicireducens | reverse complement strand
TCAATTTAGAATAAGTCCATCTCTGAAACTTACTCCGGAATTGCTTATTTAATCGTTTTTCTTTCTTCGTATTCTTCTTAATGTTCTTGATATTCTCAAGTATAATAACTTTTGTGTCATCAAAGGGAAGTTCTTTAACAGTTCTGTTGATATAGTAATCTCTTTCTTTTACAACCTTCTTAAACGCTTTTGAACCTTGTTGTTTTCTTTGAATTTTATTCATTAAGGACTCAATTCCTTTTCCATATTCATTTCCTTTACTATCAACGAGCAACTTCTTTATTCCAATGTCTATTCCAATAGTTTCGCCCTTTTCTTTCTTTACAGGTGTCTCTTTTTCAAATGTCAAACTCACAAACCAGCCCTTTTCATTCTTTATAAGCCGGCCTCCTTTTATAAGATTCCATTCTATAAAATACTTATTGGCATAGTCATAAGATTTTATAGGAATTAAAATAGGTTTTCCTTTATTCAAAGTAGCAATTTTTGCCCAATAATCAAAGGAATTTTCACTATTTTGTATTTCCATAAACCGATGATCCAAAGTCATTGAGCCTTTCAAGATAGGCCTCTCTCCTTTCTTTTTATTCCTGCACCACGATCTAAATATCTTGAAAGCCTGTCTTTTAGCACACTGTAGAAAACGACAGGATAAAGGAGATCTTAGGGATTTAAGATAATTCTCCGATAATTCTTGCTTATTAAAAAGCTTATCTATAAAGATGTTGACAGTCTTAATGTATTCAGCATACAACTTTTCTAAGGTAAAAATCTTATCGGCATTTCCTTCATTAAGGCTAAATTTAAGACTTCTTTTCAATCTTAAGCTCCTTCAGTAATTTTAATATTTATATTATAGACATTATTTAGTTGATTGTTAATACCTTTCCGCATTATCGCTAAAGTTTAATAATACCTCATAGTTCAACGACTTCTCCGGCTTTTATGTTCCATGACCAGCCCCATTTCAGCCTGGAAACACCTTTTTTATTTAGTTCACTAAATAATTCTGATTTTTTCTTTTCAAGAAATCCCTGTGGATCGTAAATGATTATCCCTTCATCAAAGGCATCGAGAATATATCCTGCCTTTGCTTCCATGTGCTCTTCAAGTTCTCCTGGCGTCATCCAGATAGCCTGCACCCTTGACCTTGTTCCCGTCTCTACTTCCATTTTATAAATCAGCCGTTTCTCAAGGTCAAGAGGCATCTCCTCTATAACAAGCAGTAAATCGATGTCACTTTCATAACTCTCAAGGGGCTTAGCATCTCCCCTGGCAACCGAGCCAAACAGCAGCACTCCGCATACCTGTACTTTTTTGCATATTGTTTCAAAGTACTGTTTGATCAAACCGATATTTTCTTTTTGTTCAATCAATTCTATGTTTTTTAACATATTCCTCGACCTCCTTAACCTTATCGCCCAGTATCTCATCCATCTCCCGAAGGCGATAAAATTCACAACTTTTAACAAGCATCATCATGGCGCTCTTAAGCATCACACCCACAATCTCTTTTTTGTATATTTCATCAGGCGTTATAATTCTATCCTTCGTCTCCCAACCATATCTCGGCATAGTACCCTGCCGCTCCAGCGGTGAAGAAATTGTGACAATATCTACCAGATACTTGACCTCATCTCCAGATAGACCTAAACTTTGAACAAGTTCCGGATGCTCTAAGATCTCCTCCACGATAAAATCGGATGGACGGTGTGTTTTCTTCACAGCAAAACCCAAAAATGATAGTATCGACTTACTAACCCGTTCTGCACACTGCTGTGCATGTTGAATCGCCTCGCTATTTCGTTCATTTTTAAAGTCACCGAGTGCAGCATCGTATTCTTTCAATGCCATATGCAGCCAATCCCGCACTTTCTGAGTGTTTTTCATCAACTGCTCCTAAACCTTATAGTTGACAATTTTATAGACAAATATTGCCTTTTCTGTTTCCAGCGACCATAGACTGCTGGGTTAAACCAAGATTCAAGATATTTAAAGATGCATTCCAATCAG
>QLTX01000207.1 GCA_018725175.1 Candidatus Psychracetigena formicireducens | reverse complement strand
CGGGGAAACCGGGGGGAACTAGGTACTGGGATATATGCGACAGATGCTCTATGGGCAGATAAAGTTTACAGGATATTTCGCCAGTACCTCCGACCTCCGACCTCCGACCTCCGACCTCCAGCTTGGCGAATCCCTATGAGAATCCCCGGCTTTCCGGGTACTCCAACAATGCCGGGCGGTGGGGAAGTGGTAACGGCGCAGGAGGCAGGTCCTGAATTTTCGTTAAGGAATATATTCCCTTGGATTCAATTTCATGCACAAGCAATTCTAATTAGAACGATAATCATTATCATTGGAATAGCGGCTATATTTATGAGCTTGAAAATGTTATTAATAGAAAGGACGGATGAAATATGAAATTAGAATTTAATATTACAAACGGAGGAACTAGACTTAATAAAATTGAAAAAGGTAAATATAATTATATTAACATTAATAATAATTCTCAATTCGACTTTTTCATTAATAACGGCGCAGACCATTCGTTAATAGGGATGATTCCTCCTTTTTCGCTTGTATCTTTTCCGATAGACAACCAAACAGAACTAATTGAAACCGTCTGGCAGAGTGCATCTATCCGCTGGACGCAAGAGCAAAAATGTATGGTAACTTTTACAGATAAAAGTTTAGGCTGGGGTAGTGTCCTGAATCCTCCTGCCTCAATCATACATCCGACAGGAAATAGAATCTCAAACTATCCTAGGATATATAACATTTTATTGTTAAATAGTAACACAGAATATAAGCTGGAACTGGGCGCAATCACAAAATTAAACTGCCACATCGAAGAACAAAATGCTCCCTTTAGATTGGCATATCTGCCGGCAGTCGCAATGGCAAATCGTCCATATGTACTGGTACAGGCAGGACGGGAATATAATGTAACTGAAATATGGGATGATATTAGTTTATATGTAGCGGTTGATATTGCGCCGAGAACTTTAACCGTTGTAGTATGGGGGTAAAAGTGATATGTTAAGGTTTGTATTTGATATATCAAGCGCAGGTAATAGGCTGATTGAAATTCCATTATGTCAATATGATTATGTTAATATAACTAATAATACACAGTTTGATATACTCTTATACAACGGTAATTCTACTAATCAGATAGACTTAATAGGGTTTGTGCCGCCGTTTACTGTTTTAAGCCTTCCACATGATAAACTTGTAGCAACTGTAAATGTAGTATGGGTAGGGGTAAGTAGTTTAATTAACCAGAGAGTTACATTATATTACAGTATAGTTAATTTAGGCTGGGGAGGAAATTTAAATGCGCCGCTTGCAGTTACTCCAGCAGTAACTCCTGTAAGTTTTCCTACTCCAATTCCTATATCTTTACCTACACAGGTAGCAGTCACAACACCGCCTTTTGAGGGGATAAGACCGGGGATAAACCCGGTAGTTTTTAATCTTGCGTTACCTGTGGTTAATACGGAATATACTGTAAATTTAGGCTTAACTACAAATTTTACTTGTTATCTAGAAGAAAACAATCTTGCTTTTAGAATATCATATGTAGCAGGGCGAGTGGCAACTTCAATTAGACCTTTTATGCTAATACCAGCGGGCGCAAGGTATGGGGAAACGGGGATAAGACAATCTATAATTTTACACGTTGCAGTTAGTACAGCACCTAGGAATTTTACTGTTATAAGGTGGGAATAATAATGATTATAGATTGGACTGATACAGGAGATATAAATTCGGCGGTGAAGCGGTGGGGAGATGTTACTATTAATAGTAATATATTTACTTGGGGGAATAATGGTTGGGGTCAGCTTGGTAATGGCACTAGTGGTACTATATCAATACTAATACCAACACTAATAGGAGTAGATATATTAAATACAGTAACTTGCGGTCATAATTACTGCTTATGTATACGTTCTGACGGTCGTTTACTAGTATGGGGGGATAATGGTCATGGACAATTTGGTAACGGAACAAATACATCTAGTAATATACCAATAATAATAGGCACAGATACTTGGTCAGCAGTAGATTGCGGACATT
>QLTX01000206.1 GCA_018725175.1 Candidatus Psychracetigena formicireducens | reverse complement strand
TTCCGGCGGTATGATGTTCTTTAATCCAGTCTAAGTTTCCGACTTTAAATGCATCATAAACGTTCATATTGAACTCCAATTTAGGGTTAGTTTTGATTACACGTGGTTATTCGTTTCTTTAGCCATCTACTCAACTCGCTGGGGTCTTGTCTCTCCAACTCTGTTCGTGTATAGGAACATTTTTTACCCTTAGCTAATTGGGCTATAAAATTGTAAAGATCAAGAAGGTTAATCGGTTCACCGTTTTCAACTAGCCATTTTATAATGGGGAAATGTCCATTTAATATAGCTGAACGAAGTGCCATACCATTAAGAGCGGTTACTCAACTGGCTGGCCACTTTCTTTAATTAGCCATTGGACAACGGGGAGGTGTCCCCCTTCTATGGCTAACCGAATTGCGCGATTATCGTAAGAGGTGAGATCAACTGGTAAGTTATTTTCCTTAATTAGCCATTTTAGGATATGGAGATGTCCTAAGGATGCAGCCAGTTCATGGCAGTAAAAACCACCTGCTAATACTGGATTTAGTAGTTCTTCAGCGGTATAGTGCTCTTTAATCCAATCTAAGTTTCCGACTATACATGCGTTGCCAATATTCATAATTTGTGGCCTCCAATGGTCGCTCGCTCTTTTAGCCATTCTATAATTTCAAACGGTCTTTGGATCGTGAGACTATGGCTTCGAATTGTAAAATTGTAGAGATCAATAATATCTATTGATTGACCACTTTCCTCGACCAGCCATTTTATGACGTGGAAACGTCTATTTAACATGGCTTCTCGAATTGCCTTACCTTCGAGGGCATTAACGTCAACTGGCTGACCGCTTTCTCTAATCAGCCATTGGACAACAGGAAGGTGCCCCTCTTCTATGGCTAACCGCACTGCACGATTATCATAAGAAGTGAGGTCAATTAGTAGGCCACTTTCTTTAACTAGCCATTTAAGGATGTGGAGATGTCCTAAGGACGCAGCCAGTTCATGCGGCAAAAATCCACCTGGTGTTGACCGATTTAGTAATTCTTCGGCGGTATAATGTTCTTTAATCCAGTCTAAGTTTCCGACTGTGCATGCGTCATGAATGTTCATAATTTGTGGTCTCCAGTTTAGGGTTAGATTTGATTGCAGGCGTTATAGAGGCACCTCTAAATGTGTTTGCACCTTCTTCTCAATTCGATCAGCTTCTTCAGCACAAGTTGTTAGTAATGCCACTATACAAATTAACATTATGGCAGTGATAGCAAGGCAAGCTAGGATTTCTTCTGTTTTTTCTTTCATATTGCACCTTCCTTGTTAATTAAATCTTCTATTCTTTTTCATTGAAAAAAATATACGTGACCATGCTTCTGTTGATCACAGCCGCCTGGTGGTGTTCAATGGCTAGTAAAATTAGGGTATCATTGAACCCCGTAATGATCCCGATCTGGTAGTCGTTCCTAGCGAGTGAAATCGTGACCTTCTTTTTTTCATGGCGAAAGCGTTCTAAAAAAACGTCCATAGTAATATCGTTTGAAAAATTCACTCTCGTTTCCCTCCTTCGAGTTTTGGGGGTTTTGTTAGCTTTGTTTAATGTTAAACAAAGCTAACAGAAATTAGGTTGGTTGATTATGCCAATGTTTTATCCTTAATAATTAGGTCTTCTAACCATAGTAGGGCTTCGTTAGCTCGATTTACACGGGATTTAACATCAGTTACAAGGTTAGTTAGTGCACCCTGGCAGGATTTTCCTGTAGCACCAAAAAAAATGTCTAATGCTTCATGATTAGGCGGATTAAGCCGTATAAAATACATATCTCTTGTTACGTCATACTCACAACTTCCGCGGACTTCGCCTGCTAGGATAACGTCATAACAGGTTATGTTTTTACACTCCCTTTCTTTGAACATCATTGTTAAACCTCCTCTTTTTTTTAAGTTTTTACCTATAAAGTTTCATCATAAATTTGATCTGGTACTGTGCTTACTGGGATGAGATAGTTATCGGTTGATGCCTCGAAAACAGCAGCAGGGTTAGTTTGGAGTCCAGACCCGCAAGTGCAATCCTGCATACCACAAAC
>QLTX01000205.1 GCA_018725175.1 Candidatus Psychracetigena formicireducens | reverse complement strand
TTCTCCCTGCTATTTTCATTCTGGAAGGCTTTGGTATTTGTCCCCGTAGGGGCAATCCAGAATCTCCGGTTTTAACTCCTTAAAAACGGAGACCCCGTGTCAAGCACGGGGTGACAACTTTCCCCTCCTGGAAGGGATTGATGGGAGGGTGATAACTCATTTCCCCCTCATTTTGCCCTCTCCCTTTTTTTGAGTGAGAGTTAAATATGATAAAAGCTGTCAAACTCCTCACAAATATGAAAAGTAGTTGGTACTGTAATAAATCAGAGGACACACGATAGTCGTATTTTTCCCAAAATATGGTTAAATATTATAAGAACTTAAATGAGTGAAATAAGAAAAATCATAAGCAAGGACACTTTAAGGAGTAACCGGCTGCCTCCAGGTCAATATGAAATCAAAGACTGGCCGGTGCTCCATTATGGTAAGGTTCCCCGGGTAGATTTAGAAAAGTGGGACTTTCGCATTTTCGGGTTGGTTAAAAAAGAGATGACTCTAAATTACCAGGAATTCCTAATACTTCCGCAGGTTGAAGTCTACGCTGATTTTCACTGCGTAGAACAATGGTCCAGATTGGGTAATTTATGGCAAGGGGTAAGCTCAACCACCATAAGTAGTTTGGCAGAGCCCCTTCCAGAAGCAAGATATGTAATAATTCACTGCGAAAACGATTTCACCACCATCCTTCCCTTAGAAGATTTCTTAAAAGAAGATGTACTTTTTGCCTATAAGCACGACCAACAAACCTTAAAACCCGAACATGGCTGCCCTTTAAGGTTAGTGGTTCCGCAACTGTATTTCTGGAAAAGTGCTAAGTGGGTGAGAAGCGTTGAATTCACTGATAAAGACCGCCCGGGATTCTGGGAACAACGGGGTTACCACGACCATGGTGATATCTGGTTAGAAGAGCGATTCAGATAATATACTAACTCTGACTATTATCCAGAATATTCTTGGTTATACTTAGAAATTTACCAGCAACCTCAATCATAATTTCTGAGGAATCTTTAGAAAAATTATAGTGATAATCAGCTGATTCTCTCATTTCTTTCCCAGCTAAAATGTATTCTGCAAAATCCTTTTCAATTATTCCTCTATTAACATAAAGGTGTTCTAAAGCAACAATTAAGCAGTAATGGCTTTTTTCCCGATATTTCTGCTTATATATAAGTGCTCTCGCAGAATGAAACGTAGAGTAATAAGCCTGAATAGTAGCCCACTTGAAATTCCCCCTCTGATAACTATCCTGAGAAGATACCAAGTCATCCTTAGCTGTATCAAGTTCTTTTTTTACCATGGAAGGACCTGCTTCAAATTTAACAATCTTTCCTTTTTCTAAACATCTATTAAATTCCTGATTCATCTTTATCAACCCCATATAAAACAATTCCTTTATCTATTTCTTCTATTAGTACTTTATTTCTGGTTCTTAATGAAATATACTCTTCAAAACTTACTATGAGGGGATTAATATTTATAATATCAGCAGGTAAGCTATTTCTTACAATTTTTACTACCTCATCTTTATTATTAGAGATGATAAACAAATCTATATCGCTCTCAAAATTATCAGTTCCTTCAGCACGACTTCCAAATAAAATAATTCTCTTACAAAAGGGTTTCATTTCTAATACCATATCTGATAAACCAAGTATATTTTCAAATATTTTGAACCTCTTAACCAAAGGATGGTGGAAATTAATTTTATATAGATTTATTTTCCCCTTTTTTACCTTAGTTAAGACATCCATTTTATAAAGCAGTTTTAAGGTCTGGTGAGTCATCCCCATACTAACTCCAGCTAACCTGGCTACTTCCCTCTCATAGAAGAATCCCTCAGGAATCCTGCTTATAGTGGATAGTATTTTTAAGGGGACTTTGTTCAACAGTTTTTCTTTATTATCCATTTTATTTTCATTATATTATAACATATGTTCATTGTATTGTTGCATTTGTTCATTATAATGAATATTACCATAAGTCATTACTTAAATAATCATTATAACTCATCTTCTACAGTACAACTTAAATATATCTCATTAATTCAGGCATTTTTGC
>QLTX01000204.1 GCA_018725175.1 Candidatus Psychracetigena formicireducens | reverse complement strand
ATCTATGGGAACAATGATTAGCCTTATTCCTAAATTTCTGGCTGTTGTCCTGGCATCCCTTTGTGTTGCCAATGAAGAATAACAGGAAGGCATAGAGAGAGCAATAACATTATCTTTACCCAGGGCATCGGTGGCTATTAAGGCGGTTAAAGAAGAGTCTATCCCCCCGCTTAAACCGATAACTACCTTATGAAAACCGTTCTTTTTTACATAATCTTTCGTGCCTAAAACTAAAGCCTGATAAATTTCCTCTGTCCTGCCTAATTTTACTATTCTTTTTCGGGGTAAGGGAAATTTGCTCTTTTTCCCCAAGGAAGATAATTTTATGGGCTTTATCTCATTAGGGAGTTCTCCTCTAATAAGGTTCATTGTCTTTTTTTTCACAGAAGTAGGGCTTCCTGCCATTTTTAAATCGATCAATACCAAATCCTCTTTAAATTCTTTTGCCCGAGCTATTATTTCCCCTTGCTTATTAAGGACCATCCCGCCGCCGTCAAAGACTAATTCATCTTGCCCGCCGATGAGATTATTATAGATGACAAAGGCTTTAAATTCTTTTGCTCGCCTCCGTAGTATTTCCTCCCGAAGACTCCTCTTTCCCGCATGGTAAGGCGAAGCGGAGATATTGACAATAATGTCAGCGCTGCCTGCTTTAGCCTGTAACTCTGTTGGTTCCTTCTTCCAGATATCCTCGCAAATATCAACGCCAAATCTCACTTCCCCCAACTCAAATATCAAAAACCTCTCCCCCGCCTTAAAATATCTCTTTTCATCAAAGACACCATAGTTGGGCAGAACCATCTTATGGTAAACTCCAGCTATTTTTCTATTATTAATAATTGCTGCCGCATTATAAATCTCTTCTTTATCACTATCCACAAAGCCGATTACTGCGGTGATGTCTCCGCATGAGTTCACTATTTCTTCCAAAGATTTTAAATTATCTTTAATAAAGTGGGGCTTAAATAATAGGTCTTCCGGTGGGTAACCACAGATGGCAAGCTCAGGAAAAGTGACTAAATCTGCGCCCTGCCTCTCTGCTTTATCAAGACAGGTAATAATCTTTCGGGCATTGCCCGATAGGTCCCCGACGGTAGAATTAATCTGAGCTAAAGCAACACGCAAACTTCTCATATCAATAGCCTATTCAGGTTGTCCATTTCTTTGTGCCTCTGTGCCTCTCTAATAGTCTACAGTCTACAGTTGGCAGTTGGCAGTCACAATTTACCAATCACCAATCACTAATCACCAATTTAAGAACTAATTCAAAAGTTAAAAGGCAAAAGTGCAAGTTAAAAGTTAAGACTTGACCCCTTTCTCTTTTTAACTTTTTAATAATTTTATACCAACTCCGCACATATTGCAAGAAAATAGCTTTTATTTGACACGAGAGAGATAATATAATACTGTATAATGCATGTTTAAGCCTTATTGTGCCTGCACAGGTGTTGGCAGTTTCCCCCATCTTGACGCGCACTCCCCTACCCGACTCATTTTAAATAATTGTCCGGAAATACCATTTTGGCCACAGCTTCCGCAAGTTTCATATCTGGAAGATATGCTCATGCAATATACTGAAAAGATGCCCGGGATAAGAGTAAATGAAGAAAAAAAGGAAGCCTATTTTTTACGACCTGAAGAGGCAGTGGAGGAGATAGAAAGCTTTTATTTGAATTTTTCAGATGGCAATCTTGACTGGTTTGAATTGAGCGAAAACAGGGCATCTGCTTTTAATGTTTTTCTGCAAGAGGTAAAGAAAAAAAACCCAATTTTGCTAAAGGGGCAGGTATGCGGCCCTATCACTCTTGGTGGAAGTCTAAAAACAGAGGACAACATACCTGCGATTTATGATGAGAATTACAGGGATATAATAACAAAGTATCTGGGGATGAATGCAAAATGGCAGGAAGAAAAATTTAAGGAAACTTTTCCCGATGTCCCGACTTTGATTTTTTTTGATGAACCGCTTCTTTCAACTTATGGCTCGGTATGCATGAATTTAGGAAAGGATGAAATAGTTGAGATATTAAATGACTGCATGTCCCATATTTCCGGGCTCAAGGGAATACATATCTGCGGAGG
>QLTX01000203.1 GCA_018725175.1 Candidatus Psychracetigena formicireducens | reverse complement strand
ATAACGGAAATAATAAAATATTATCGCGATTATCCGCAGATAAAATACTGGGTACTGGGCGGAGAGTCTTTGTATCCTACATATTTAGCCCTGGATAGATGGACAGATTATTCTGAGCAGGCTATTGCACATTTTCGTAGATGGTTAGAACAGCGCTGGATTTCTATAGATAAATTCAATCAGCATTTTGGAACCCGATATAATAGTTTTGGTAAAATTAGACCACCAATGGAGCCAGAAGTAAAAGATTCTTTTACCTTAGAGTGGTTAAGGTTCAGATTAGATAAGCTTGCCGAGTGGTATCAATGGAATTATGCAACTTTTCTCACCTATGACTCAGAAAAACCAAAGTTCTTTCCAATGCATGGTAAAATTAGCCAAGGTCACACTCTTACAACATTAGGCTTATGTCCAGCCAGAATTTCCCGGGCTGTAGATGGTATCGGCACAAGTCAGATTTTGTCAGAAGAAGATGACCTTGATAAAAACATCTTTTATTTAGAAATGGCCGCCTCGTTTGGCAAACCAGTGGCCCCGGCTGCATTAGCCAATAGCCGAAAAGGAAAAAGTTTTTCTCCGGAAACTGTTCGTCGGGCTTTTTTTGAGGCATTGGGAATGGGTGCCGTGCACGTGGGCCTCGTAAACTGGAGAACAGACCTTCCTGATGGTAAGTGGAGTATTAAAGGCACGGAAGCACAAACAGAGGTAAGAAAATTATTTCATGAGATAAAAACCTATGAAAGTAAACTCGTGGGATTATGGCCGGTGACTCCACAAGTGGGAGTTTATCTTTCAGAAGTCACCTGGTTAAGGGAGGGATTTTTAGAAGAATGGCTGGACTTACATCAGGCATTGATTAAAGCAAATGTCAATAAAGTTTACTTGTTTGACCTGCAGTTCCTTGAACATCGTCTTCCGGCCAGTAAAGTAATAGTTAGTTTTGATAATTACATCGTGGATTCAAAAGTTATTTCAGAAATAGCCCAATTTGTTTCCGATGGTGGTATACTTATCACAAATGATAAATTCGCTAAACTTGATGAAAGACTCCAACGACCAGAAGCCCATCCCCTTTTATCGGCAGTAAAGCAAGTAGTTTCACAACAAGATAAGGGAGTACCTTATGGCAGAGGAAGGATATACTTTTGGGAACGACCGGAAATTGGGGAAATAAGAAAATTAATTGCCAGCTTAAAAGAAGAAGGTATCTTTCTTAGAAAAGCGGAAGTAGAAGCGACTTTTAAAGACATCATCGGTGTCGGTGTAAGAAGAATAAAAGCATATCTCTCTGGTAGGCTACGAAATAATCCTGTTGATTTCAGTGCGGGCCTTTCACTGGGCCAGACTTTTGTATCCCAGGGTTCGTATATCCATTCCATAGAATTCACAACTCCCACCTGGTTTGGTAAGGGGGATAGATACTCAAACCTTCAGATTGAACTTCTCACCAAAGGGCCGCAGGGAAAGGTGTTAGCTAAAGCAAAAGTAGATAGAGAACAAATTGTTGATAACAGAAGACAGGATATAATATTTGATGTAGAGGTTGAAAAAGGACAGGTCTATTATGTTCGTATACGGCCTGAGACTCCAATAACAGAAGAAGAGAGGCTGGGATGGTGGGGCTATAATGAAGATGTTTATCCTGGTGGTTCAGCATTCATTGATGACCAACCCCAGAATTATGACCAGCAAATGAATATAGTTTATAAAGAAGCTGTGAAAAAAGGGGATGAGGCACGATGTCTAAGCTTTCTGCTTTCCGATGGGGTTAACTTAATGGCTGTTTTGGTCAATCGTGAAGATTATAAAATTCAAGTTTCAGTAAAACCGGAAAAGATATTTTTCCCCTTTTTAAATGAAAACTATCAGGTTAAAGAATTAAGGACAGAAGCAATTTTAGGTAAATTCGATCCCGAGAAAGGTATAGAACTCATTATACCTCCTAAAGAAGCACGATTGGTTTATCTTGAAAGAAATACAACCAAAGAAGAGGCCGAAAAATTAGTTAAAGAAGTCCTTGCTAATATTGAGCGTTTAAGAAAAGATGGATTCAAGGGATTCTCTCCGGTGATTTTGGGAGAGATGCAAAA
>QLTX01000202.1 GCA_018725175.1 Candidatus Psychracetigena formicireducens | reverse complement strand
GAAATCTCTGATTTCCCTTTTATCCGCTGTTATACGCAGTCTGCTTACATCCATTACTTGATCTCCTTTGTGGTTTCTACCAATTGTGGCTTTCTAAAAGAAAGGATGAGAGCATAAATGGATATAAATACTAAGGGAAGATGTAAAACTCCATTCCACCACAAAATATCGGGTTTAATCAAAAAATTCACTACCATATTCCAGAAACCAATAGTTATTCCTGAAAGAGCTGTAATTCGTAGCGTCGGTATATTTACTTTTGGGTAATAGAGGATAAGTATTGCTAGATACACAGGTGTCATCATACAAAAGGCTAAACCAGCCTGGTTTGTGAATAGATAAATAGGATTGAAATCGGGTTTTATAGTTTCAAG
Organism: Candidatus Psychracetigena formicireducens; assembly: GCA_018725175.1. GTDB lineage: Bacteria > Coprothermobacterota > HKB111 > HKB111 > HKB111 > Lithacetigena > Lithacetigena formicireducens. Next base: position 1,716 of record QLTX01000202.1, on the reverse strand, counting down.
GTTGAGTGGAAACCAAAAGGCTAAAAATGCTAAAGGTAAAGCCCAGTAATTCCAGATTGAAAACTTCCTTGGTGTAAAGTCATTCTTCCCCATCTTTGCTTCCCAGAACCAAAAAGCCGCAACAATAAGCAACATCACAACGTTCCCTGTAACAATTCCTAAACCATACTCTTTAGTTATGCCAATACCTTGAAGAAATACAAAAAGAATATAGGTAATCCCTGCATAAATACTGAATAGCCGTGTTACCCGATTCCTAAAAAAGAATATAGAAATAATCAGAAGAATGGGGAGTATTTTGAAGATAGGGTATAATGAAGATACATCCTGAAGCAAAGAATTTCCAAGTATATATTGAATAACCTTTCCTGTTTCTGAGTACTCGTAACCTTTTGAAGCATAAGGTGGTACTATAAATCCAAGCAAAACAAAAACGAGAATAAACCACCACCTTCCAGTCAGCCATTCAAGTTTTCTCTGAATTTTTTTAAGATTTTCTTTTTTCATCATCTTCATCTCCTTTGATTAAGCCGATTGCGTATAACGTTTCGCGTATATATGACGTTTTGCCGTAGCGCAGAGAAGGCAAAATGTGGCAAAGCCCGAAGCGACCAACGGGAGCGAAGCATATATGCGCTGTTAGACGACGTAGACATTTTCAATTTATGATCTATTAACAATTGATTCAACACAGTTTATCAGTTTTTTCATAAAAACAGAAAAACCGGCAGCATTTCCGGTTTTGATTAAAAAATGGACATGATTAGGTATCAGGCAGTAATGATAAATATCAAACAGATGTTCTTTCTTGTATTTAGCAATCAATTCTAAAAAGAAAAGATAATCTTCCTGTTCTTTAAAAACAATACTCCGATTGTTCCCTCTTGTTATTATGTGGTAATAAGATTTAGATAGAAGGAAACGAGGGGTTCTTGGCATAATTTAATAATAACACCATTTCCCCAAAAAGCCAAATTCCCTATTCAAAAGAGAAACGTCTCCTTTTCACCCTTAAAATGGCTGAAGAGAAGCGGCCTCCGAGCTTGCGACTTAGGCAGACCGTTAGTACCGATAGTACTGGTTACTCAGGCCGGTTGGAAAAACCACAATGCTTATGCAACGAATCGCTCACCACATGGCATTCAAGACAATCGTTATATTGCCCTACAATCGGTTTTTACCACCGTGACCCGCGAGCAGGGATAAACCCTACTCTAACTCTTAAACATCCCAGCTAGTACTACCAGAAATATAATCGCCCCTATGACCATCCCAACCATACCAAATAATAATGTCAGTATAATAGGTATGGTAAACATCAACGTCAATTTCCAACCCACGCCACTTATCTTTTTACCTATATCCTGAAACTTAGATCCGCCACTTTTCTCTTTATCTAAATTGTCTTTTATTTCAGTTATTGCCTTTTTGTATTCCTTTTTCCCTTTATCTAAATTGTCTTTTATTTCAGTTATTGCCTTTTTGTATTCCTCTTTGGCTTTTTCATATTCTTCTGTGTTTCCTAATAAATTCTCTTTGGTCCAATAGTCCCTTCTAAACGGATTCCATGTTTTTGCTTGTTTTTTCATTTTAAATCACCCTTATTGTTGTAGTTTCTCCAACAATCTTTCGATGTTTTTGCGATTTCGCCTAACTCGTTATTAGACGAATTGAATGTATAATATCGACCTTTTGTTGCATATTATACGAACTTCT
>QLTX01000201.1 GCA_018725175.1 Candidatus Psychracetigena formicireducens | reverse complement strand
GCCGCCGATTTTTATCTAACGAAGCCATTTGACCTATTTGAGTTGAGGGATTTGGTATTGGATAGATTGAGTAAGAAGAAATCTTGAAAGGAGGTGAGTGGTAATGAGAACATGGGCTATCGCTGCCGGAGTTGTTGCCGGGGTAAGTTTAATATTGGGAATCATTTCCAGAATATTGCTTGTTCCGATATCTTTTGGATTTGTCACATTAGAGGCAATTACCTTCCTGAGATTTACCAACACTTGCCTGCTTGCCGCTATATTCTTGACAGCATTACGAATCGCTGAAGCAAAGTAACGCAAAAGTGCAAAAGGGGTCAGACTCTTAAAAACCTTCGTTAACAATCCCCATCTTAAACCAGTGGAACTTTTGCGTGCTGTTGCCCAAAAAATTATTCTCGACAATATTTACGCATTATGGTACACTTATAATGGAGGTGGAATGCAATGAGTATCAATACTATTTCTGTAAGAGAATTAAGACCGAAATTAGCCGATGTATTAAAGGCAGTTCATGACAAATTTGACCGTTACATTATTATCAAAAGAGGACGTCCCGAGGCAGTAATAATGAGTATTGATGATTACGAAAGTATCCTTGAAACAATGGATATACAATCTGATAGAGCTCTGATGCGACACATTGGAAAGGCAGAGAAGGAAATAAAACAAGGCAGGGGTCATTCATTAGAAAAAATTAAGAAAAACTTGAATCTTGTATAAAATTATCCTTTTATCAGCAGCAGAAAAGCTCTATCGTAAAATCGCACTTAGCAATCAGGAATTACTCAGCCGTATAGATAACGCCTTTGATTCCTTAAAAAATAATCCCTTTTTGGGAAGGTCGCTTAAAGATAAACTAAAAGGTAAATTTTCTCTACGGGTCGGCGTTTATAGAATTATTTATTCAATCAAGAAAAAGGAATTAATAATCTATATTCTTGATACTGCACATAGACGTGAAGTTTACAGATAGTGCAATATAAGTGGACAGCTGAGTCTCCAATGTACAAAAAAATAAAAAGAGCACCCAAGTTTTTAAAGCAATATTTCTGGGATATTGATTTTGATAAGTTTAACTATATAAATTATCCCCGATTTGTCATCGAGCGTATTTTTGAATATGGCAATGAAAAAGCTATAACATGGATGATGAAAAATTTTTCGCGAACTCAAATTACCAGCGTTCTTCAGAAAAGTCGACAGTTAACCCAAAAAAGTGCTAATTTTTGGGCATTTATACTGGGCGTGAAAAAGGAGAATGTTAAATGTTTGAACAGGTCCTTCCGGGAAATACGAAAGCAATTCTGGCCTTATTAGAAAAAAGTGAAATTATACAAAAGGCTTATCTGGCAGGTGGGACTGCCTTGGCACTTCAGCTTGGGCATCGCATTTCGTATGATTTGGACTTCTTTACTATGGAAGAATTCAATGAGAATATACTCTTACCTCAGATTAAAAAAATCTCTAAATTCGAATTAGAGAAGACTGCTTGGAGAACAATCCTGGGTAAATTTAAAGATGTCCGATTCAGTATATTTTATTATGAATATCCACTTCTTTACCACACAAAAAAGTTTAGAATGATTAATATTCTTGACCTTCGCGATATCGCGGCAATGAAAATTGCCTCTATTGCATCACGGGGAGTTAAAAGAGACTTCGTTGACCTCTATTTTATTTGCAAAGAGACTATATCTTTGGAGGAGGTTATCCAGCTTTACGATAAAAAATATAAGAACCTGGCTACTACAGCAATGCATATTATGAAGAGTCTTACCTATTTCGAAGATGCTGAGGCCGAAGATATGCCACATATGCTTGCACCGGTGAATTGGGAAAGGGTAAAAAGATTTTTTGAAGGTGAGGTTAAAAAAACGGTAGCTAAATTCGCTAAGTAAAGTAAGTGGCTTATGATGAATCAGCTTTCAAGATTAGAAAGCCAGAGTATCTTTATCATAAGAGAAGCCTATCGGCAATTTAAGAAAGTGGCTATGCTCTGGTCAATCGGCAAGGATTCAATGACTCTTCTCTGGTTGAGTAGAAAGGCCTTTTACGGCAGGATACCTTTTCCCATTGTGCATCTGGACACGGGATATCAACTCAGGCAGATAT
>QLTX01000200.1 GCA_018725175.1 Candidatus Psychracetigena formicireducens | reverse complement strand
AGAGTGTTAGAGCGGGAAATACCAAGTCCCAAAGGCAGACTGATATATGCCTGAACACGCATTACCGATCACGCATCACGCATCACGGATTACGGATTATGAGTGAAGGGTAATGAGTAATGGGTAAAGGGAAGAATATAGGTAACTGCTCAGGTAAGTTAGACTGTTATTCTTTTGCCATTCCCCGCCTTCGCGGGGACAAGTTTGCGCAAGACTTCAGATTCAGACCCTAAAAGCCTTCAGTCTTCAGCCTATCCACCTGAGCAGTTACGTTTTAGAAAAGATAAAGTAGTCTTACAGAAAGCATGATATAATCTATATATGGATAGAATATTATTGAATAACGTCTTTACCGACGAAGAAACGAATGCCTTAAGAGAACTGAAATCTACCCTAAGAGGATTGTTAGGTAACAACCTTGTGAAGCTTGTTCTTTACGGGTCGAGAGTAAGAGGTGATTATGATACTGAATCTGATATTGATGTAGCTATTATTATTAAGGGACTAACAAGGGAACTTAAAAATCAGATACTCGATGTAGTAGCTGAGATAGAAATCAAATATCTTAGTCCCCTCTCAACACTGGTGCTTTCTGAAGAGGATTTTGAATTTCTTAAAAAAAGAGAAAGAAGGATAGCCCTCGACATAGAGAGGGAAGGAATCTCATTATGACAGATGAAAATAAAAAGGAAAATATAAAAGTTACCTTAGATAAGGCATCTAAAAACTTATTAGAGGCTGATTTACTCTTCAGTAATGGATTCATTGATGGTGCGGTGTCGAGGCTTTATTACTCCCTCCTACACAATGTAAGGGCATTGCTCATTACTAAAGGGCTTGAACCAAAAAGCCACGAAGGGGTCCTCAGGGTATTTAGTCTTCATTTCATTAAGGAGGGGATATTTGAACCCAAGGCCTCTCATGTTTTCGCAAAGCTCATGAAATACAGGGAAGAAGCCGACTATAATCCATCCTATATATTTATCAGGGAAGACTTCATTGAATATAGAAAAGAGGCTGAAGACCTTGCTTATAAGATAAAGACTTATCTCATAGAAAAGGGATTTCTTTTATAGGTCCTGCAGGTACAGCTCTATGGTATTATTAGTCTGATTATAGGTAACTGCTCAGGTGGATAGGCTGTAGGCAGTTAGCCTGTAGGAAGTTAGGCTGTAGGCAGTTAGGCTGTAGGCTGTAGGCTGTTAGGCTGTAGCCTAAACAACCTGAGTAGTAACGATTATAGTATTGATTGCGAGAAAAATAGGTGGATTTAAAAGTTTGGGGATAACATACAGCTTAAGAAAGATAAGGGAGTTTTATCAAAAGACAAAATTAAAAATGCTATAATACTGAAGTTTCTAATCCTTTTAGTATCAAATATAAAAGCTAGGGAGGACTAAACTATGAAAGCACTAATCTTATGTGGGGGTAAAGGTACAAGGCTTAAACCACTAACTCATACTATAGCCAAACCGCTTTTACCTGTAGCAAACAGACCGATTTTATATTATGTATTGGATCAGGTTAAAGAAGCAGGTTTAACAGATATCGGTATAATTATTTCTCCCGAGACAGGTGGCTGGGTAAAAGAAGCTGTAGGAGATGGGTTGAAGTGGGGAATGCAAGTCACCTACATATTACAAACTGAACCACTCGGACTGGCTCATGCAGTAAAAACTTCACAAGAATTCCTTGGCGATTCACCTTTTCTAATGTTTTTAGGAGATAACCTAATTGAAGGGGGTATTAAAGGCTTTGTTGATGAATTTAACCATTTCAAGCCTTGTTCTCTCATTCTATTTAAAGAGGTTCCTGATCCTCGTCTATTTGGAGTGGCTGAACTAGATAATACTGGTAAAGTTATTCGCTTAATAGAAAAACCAAAAGAACCCAAAAGTAATTTAGCAGTAGTGGGAGTTTATCTTTTCACATCAGAGATTCATCGAGCTATAGCTCAAATAAAACCTTCTTGGCGGGGTGAATTGGAAATAACCGACTCTATACAAAAGCTTATAGATATGGGTAAAGAGGTTAGAAGTCATATTCTCCAAGGCTGGTGGCTTGATACAGGAAAAAAGGACGATCTCCTTGAAGCAAACCGGGTTGTTCTTGATGATTATCTAAAGCG
>QLTX01000020.1 GCA_018725175.1 Candidatus Psychracetigena formicireducens | reverse complement strand
TATTAACAGACTAATCGTTTTTTTGTTAACTCTCATTTTTGTGCCACTTCTCCTTTTAATTTTAATCTTTTTTTTATCTTTGGTAACTTAATTTAAATCCTTTTTTGCCTTCTTTTATGTCTATTCTTTAAGCCTTTCATCACTTCCTTACCAACATTTACATTATTGCATCACCCCCTACATACCGTCAAGATAATTGTGTCTACTCTTCCTCCAAGTACTTATAACAACTGAATCCTTTAAGCCTCCTTTTTTGTAGTCTTTCATTCTCATGTCTCAGTACCAAATAAAGTAGGTTAATCAAGCTGTCTTTAAGAGGAGAAGACCTCTATAGTTTTAGTTCTTCTCTTAATCTCCTTAAATAGTCTTCTTAGGTGGTTGGTGGTATAGATATAGGGCCTGAGGTCTGCAGGGTAATCTAAGAACATTAAAAGATGAGGGAAGTTTTCAGTCCAGTACCTGACCAGGGAAGGATAAGTTTTAGACCACCTTTGCTTAAAAGAGTTAAGAGCTACCATGGCTTCTTCCCGGGAGACTGATAGAAAGATGCTCTTAAGGGTAATAGCTGCCTCTTCTTTGTCCTGTCTTCTGGCTCTTTTAAGAGAGTTCTTACCGCATGCAATATACAGAGTTGATGTTTAGAATCAGGATAGATTATCTGGGTGGCCTCTTCTATACCCGGCAGATCATCAGAGACAAAAAGACTGACATCTTTAACCCCTCTCCCTTTGAGTTCGGCTACTATCTCCCTCCATAAATTAGCTGACTCTCCTTCGGAACCAAAGAGCCAGAAACCTAAGATCTCTCTTCTACCTTCACTATCTACACCCAGAGCCACATACACCGGTTCTTTTTCAAAGGAACCTCCAATATACACCACCAAGTAGTGCTCCTTTAGTGTTCTTCTTCTCCAGGATTCAATCTCTTCTTTAGTTATTCTGGTCAGTTTACTTAGACTGGTAGGAGAGTAATAGGTTCCATAGATACTTTCTATAACAGCCTGGATCTTTCGGGTATTTATGCCGTGCTCTTGGAGTAAGAGTACCAGGTCCCCTAAATCAACTTAAGCCCTGCGCCTGCTGGGAGAAGGGTAGGATAGAATTCTCCACTTCTGGTTTAAAGGTACTCTTAAGTCTTCTATGGGTCCCAGAGTGGTTAATAGATCCCGCTCGTAGAACCCATTAGCTTTGTCATCGGTAACTCTTTCCAGATACATCTTCCTCTCCTCTTTGGAAAGTCTTTCTATCAGTCTCTTCTGATACCGGTTGACTTTTTCCATTACCAGTGCCATCATTTCTGTTGAAAGTACTTTTTGTGCTTTCAGGTAGCCTTTCTCCTTTTATTATTGGATTTGGTAATTTATGGAGGAAGGCTACCATTTTTTATGGTCTCCGTAAACAGACACAATTAACTTTACACTATCTATTTTACCATTAATACACACCTGGAGTATGACAATTTAGTTTGAAGCTAAAAATACACTTCAGTTTCCAGATAATTTATACGAGATCAACAACCCCGAATTATTTTTATATTTTATTAAATAATAGCAAAAATTTATTATCAACTTAAAATGTACGGTGTCCAGGACATACTATACACTTTATAAGGTTATGCTTATAAAAATGACCTGAGGTAAGATAACTAACTGGCGGAGAGGGAGGGATTTGAACCCTCGAGGGAGTTAGAACTCCCTGCTCGCTTTCGAGGCGAGTGCTTTCAACCGCTCAGCCACCTCTCCTTAGATTTATAAAAAAATTAGTAAGTAATTCCTGGCACCTATCAGAAAGGACTCCTTCAATTACTTCAGGGTATTCTCCTGGATGAGGAATTTGTCTCATTTTAATTAGTGTATCCACTACTCCTAATTTCTGGTTAGATGCTCCGTAAACAATAGAGCTTATATTGCTTAACAACAATGCTCCCAAACACATAAGACAGGGTTCCAGGGTGGTATATAGTATTGCGCCTTTAAGATTGGGATTGCTTAAGTTACTGGAAGCATTTTTAATGGCTATTAATTCGGCATGAGCAGTAACGTCACAATCCAATTCTACCCGATTATAACCTTCCCCTATAACCTTATCCTGAAACAATACTAACGCTCCCACAGGGATTTCTCCCAGAGAAAAGGCTTTCTCGGCTAATTGAAGGGCTTTTTCCATATAATAGATGTGCTTTTTAAACATATGCTTTATGGTGCGCCCAGGAGGATTTGAACCCCCAGCCTATAGATCCGTAGTCTATCGCTCTGTCCAGTTGAGCTATGGGCGCGTGGAATTCAGGATATACCTGGCGGAGAGGGAGGGATTCGAACCCTCGAAGGAGAGGTTATCCCCTTACACGCTTTCCAGGCGAGTGCCATCAACCGCTCAGCCACCTCTCCAGGATAAATAAGTATACCACAAATAGACCAAGATTCAGCTTGTTTATTCGTCATCACTACTGGTAAATATACTGTTTCGCGGCTCAGAAGTGTACACCATTTTCCCACTGTTTCTAAGCTTGTACCCTAAAACAAAAACTGCCCCTGATATAAAATCTAATACTCTGCGAGATTCATCTTTTCCCAGATTATCAAGATTAAAAATAACTACCTTATTTTGTTTCAGCTCATTAACAATATCTTTGGACCCATTAAAATCATTTGGTTCCATAACTACCACCAGCTCTTTCTCCAATCCCTCTTTCCCTGTTTTTTCCACTTCCTGGTATTCCACCCCCATAAATGCACGAAGGAGATTATTAATCCATTTTAAAAAGTTAGCCATCACCTATCCTCCCATTTTAGATATACTTTACAGGGTAAAAGATAATCTCCAGGGTAAAAGAAAAGAATAAGCACTAATACCTCTAACCAGAGCTTCATTACCTCGCTTAGCCAATAAATCAACCTCCCTAATTTCTACTTTTCCCCTGACCAAAACTCTTACGAAATATCTTCCATTTTCATTTTTAACATATTCTAACGGGGTGATTATCCCCTCGAAGGGTTCCTGTTCAATGTAAAATACCTGCCAGGGTTGAGAAAGAATCTCCCGAGCGTGGTGTTCACCAGAAAGAACCAGAAATTCTTTACCCCGTGAGCTTATCTTGCTTTCCACTTTAACTCTAAATGTTTTGTCATTATAAACATTTTTTAGGATAGTAGTTTCACCTAGGTTAATAACCCAGGGAAGGTTTTCTATCACTATTTTGAACTCCTCTGAAGAAAGTAAAACTGAAAACTCCTTATCGTAAGGGAAACTCCCTGTAAGTAAAAAATTGACGCCTTCGTCTACAGTTAAAAAAAGAGGCTCTTTCATATCAGAAAACACTATGCCATCACGCGAAGCCATCAGATTTCCTTTAGAGGACATACCTATGACTTCCCCTTTTTTGACCATTTGCCCATTGGTTACTATTAAAAAATCCTCCTTCTTACCAATCAGGTCTCCATCTTTGACTAACACCCCTACCCTGATTGCCGAAGGCGTAAGAGAGCCTGGGACAGCTATAGCCAATAAGCTTCCAGCTCGGGAGGCAAAAGTAAAGATTTGAATGGTAAAGATAGTAAAAATTAGTAAAATAATAGATATAAACAGGGTATTTAATATTACCCTATTCATCTTTCTGATTTAAAAATTTAGGTACTTCTATATCCTGTATTTTACTAAAACGAAATAACGATCTATTTTTTGGAGGAAGAGCAGTGTCCTTATTAGACATTTCTGAAGCAACTACGGTAACCTGAACCCTGTCTTTAAGTTTTTTGCTAATATTGGCTCCGAATATGATGAGCGCTTCCCGGTGAGCTTCATCTCTAATGGTGTTACCAATCATATCAACATCATTCATTTTTAGATTTTCATCACCTTTCACATAAAACATAACTCTGTTAGAGCCCCGGATTGCGGTCTCTAATAATGGAGATTTTATAGCTTTTTCTACAGCTTCACGAGCAGCATTTTCACCTTTACCTGTCCCTATCCCCATATGGGCTATGCCACTTCCAGTAAGAATGTTTTTAGTATCATTAAAGTCAACATTAACCAAGCTTGGTTCAGTAATCATTTCAGTTATTCCGGCAACTCCATGATAAAGAACCTCGTCAACTTTTTTAAAGGCCTCCAGCATGGTTAACTTCTCTTCAGATAAATGTAGTACTCTATCATTTACTACTATAATTAAAGAATCCACCAAATCTTTTATTTTATTAATCCCACACTCAGCTATATATAACCTTTTGGAACCTTCAAAGTTAAAGGGTCGGGAAACGACAGCTACTACCAGAGCATTTAGTTCACGAGCAATTTCAGCAACTATGGGTGCTCCACCTGTACCCGTACCCCCACCCATGCCACAGGTAATAAAAACAAGATTGCTCCCTGTTAGGACGTCTCTAATTACTGAGGCACTCTCTTGGGCAGATTTTTCTCCTATAACAGGGTCGGAACCCGCACCTAACCCCCCGGTAGTTTCTGGTCCTAACTGTACTTTTTCTCTGGCTTTATTTTTTTTTAGAGCCTGAACATCAGTATTCATAACAATGAAGTCCACCCCTTTTAAACCCAGAGAAATCATCCTATTAATGGCATTGCCACCAGCCCCACCAATACCAACTACCCTGATTTTTGCATTAAATTCTTTTTGAGGCAGAAAATTACTCAATTCACTACTTCCTTTCCCTACTTTTTAAATAATTATTAAGAATTAACCTTCTCATAATAGCTAAATTCTGAAATATCCTGGTTCCAAATACTACTACAGCGGCCAGGTATAAATCTAAACCGAGCCTATCACCTATATAAGCGAAAAATGCTGCTATTACAGCGTTAAGCATAAAACCACTGATAAAAACCCGGTTATCAAAGTTGTTTTCTAATTCCGCGCGTAACCCCCCAAAAAGAGAATCAAGGGCTGCAACTATGGCAATGGATACATATTTTGAATAAATAAGGGGTATCTGCCAGGGTAGATAAAAACCTACCCCTACCCCAATTGCTAAAGCGAGAATAAATAAAATCATTTTATTGAACGCCCCCTGCTGATATTATCATCCTATTATTAGTAGTTATCTTTAATTCTACTCCTTGAATCAGCATTTTTTCCTCAAATCCTCCTGGTATTTTCAAAACACTTTCTAACACCTGTGTAGAACCAATTACTTCCACCAAAAAAGGAGATTCAATCAACCTGCCGCTAATGAATACCTGGTTATCAATCTGATGTAGATAGCTATTCCAACCTATTCTGTTTTTATTGATACTAATAGCCATAGCCCCACCCCCCCATAAATCATTTATCAAGTCCATAAAGGTTTCTGCAGAAATAACCTGATTTTTCTGTGGAGTGATAGTAACCTCCAGGCCTGCACCAGTCATACCTTTTAATCCCAGTAAAGCTTCCCATTTCATAATTTCTTGATTAAGAGATCTCTCAAAATCAGCTTTCTCCAGGGTTACCTCATTTAATTCCAGGACTCTAAATTCTAGTTTTTCAATTTCTTTAAGTAGGGACTCTTTTTTATCATTCAGGGTTCTTAAATAAATTATAGCCTCAGAGGAAGAAGTAGGCCCTACCTCTCTTAATAATGGTTCTCGAGCTTTAAATTGAAGTACTAACAACACAACTACTATTAAAAAACTTAAAGCGATCAAAAAACCAGGTTTTATTTTCAAGGTGCCACTCCAAAAAACTCAAGGTCAATTACACCGGTACCCTGAGGTAGTTCAAGATAAGGGCTCACTCTTAGACTTACCTGTAATCCAAACATTGTTCTATAGTTTTCTAAAAGTTTAAAGAAAGAAGACTGCCTCAACACTTTAACCATCAGTTCAGGGTTTCCAATGGCTTTTATTTCAAAGGGTGGAGCAACTCTTTTACCATTTACCAGAATTACTTTTCCTACACAACTTATATTTGAGTTAATCTGTATTCTTTCCGAGTTTACCGCAATCGCTACTGCTTGCCCTTCTTTCAAAATATTTATAAGATAGCGTAAATAACTCTCATGAATGATATAAAAAGAGGGGTCAATCCCTTCCCTGAGCCTGATAGGGCTATCATCTAAGGTAATAATCAGCCCAGGACCTGCCATAGGACCTAAACCTATTTCAGTTTTTAGTTCGTCCCTGGATTTAAGTAAATCTAAAACTTCTTTGTCAAGAGCAATTTCTGCTTCTAACTGTTGAATATTATTTTTAAGGTTAATAGAGTTAATTTCTAATTCGTTAACACGTTTCTCGGTATCTTTCCAGAGTAATAGAATGTCCATATCTCCCATAGCAGGTAAATCTACTGTAAGAACATAGTTTTTTACAGTAATTCCTATAAGTAAGCCTACTATTAGGCTAAGGAGTATATAGCTTTTTAAAAGATGCTTCAATCTTTTTTCTCCACTTTCCGTACCACTACCTGATTAGAAGCTGTAAAATCTAAAAGGTAACCCTCACTATGTAGTGGCACTAATTTTATTATCAAAGATAGTTTAACCGGTAGTTCTGAATAATATACTTTTACCTGACTACCATTAATAAAAGTTATCAACAACTCCTCCCGGTTAATAAACTTAAACTGCTTGATTCTGGAGATAAACCCGTCCTGTACTTTTTCCATTGAAAAAATAGCTTTAATTACTTTAGTAATTTGTTGTTGGTTAAAAGTTAATTGACTTTTAACTTCTATTTCCGGTACTCCTGGGTAGGTAAGATTCATATTGTTAACAACCTGTCCTTCTGAATCCAGTAACCAGACCTTTTTTTGGTGAATAACGCTGGCTATAATAGTCCTGGGATAGCCACGAACATAAAGTGTAGCTGGAAAATAGCGATTAATTTTAATCTCTTTTATCAAGGGATAGTTGTGCAATACCAGGTTGGAAATGTTATTTTCACTTAAAAAAAGGTAGTTGCGGAAGGATAAGGGACTACTAATATATTTATGGATATTGGGTGGTAGAGAGCCCTCATATATTATTCTTACCTGCTTGTTGCCAAAAATTAAAGCGGCAGTAGCTGGTAAAACTAATAAAAACACCAACGGTAACAGTAAAAATACTATTAATAATCTTATAAACATTCTTACCCACCTAGGTAAATAATCTCTGGTTCAAGTATTATGTCAGTTTTTTCTTGTACGGAGTTTTTCATCAACCTAATAAGCGCTAAAACATCATAAGATGATGCCTCATCAATATTAATGATAAAGTTAGAGTGAGTATAAGAAACCTGTGCACCTCCCACTCTTAAACCTTTAACTCCTACTTCTTCTAAAAGTTGGCCAGCACTATAATTAGAAGGATTTTTGAATACAGAACCTGCGCTGGGTAAAGTAAGTGGTTGTCCTTTCCTTCGCTTTAACAAAAATTCCCTTACCTTTTTAATTATTTTTAAAGAATCTTCTCTTTTGACTTTTAGCGCTACCCTGGTAACAATTTCGTTAGTTTTCTGCAAGGTAGAATGACGATATGAGAAATCAAGATCTTTATTTAAATATTCCTTTTCTCCTGAATACCAGGTATGAACATGCCTTACGCTTTGACCAATGGCTTCACTGTTAGTTCCAGCATTCATAATTATAGAGCCTCCAACAGTACCCGGGATACCTGATAGATATTCTAACCCCCCGAAACCTTGTTCACTACAATAGGATATAATCCTGGATAACGGCTCTGCACCGGAAACCCAGATATATTCACCGTCAAAAATTATGGGAGAAATATAGCAAAGTCTGACAACCAGACCTCTGATTCCCTCATCAGCAATCAAAAGATTGGACGCACCACCAATAATATGGTAATTAATACCAAAATTCACTAACTCAGATAAAAAGTCAAGGGTATATTTTAGTTCCAGATTATTTCGGGGAGTAACCACCACATCAGCAGGCCCTCCTATTTTAAAGGAGGTATAATTTTTCATTACCTGGCCAAAACTTACTTTAACTCCTCTACCAATCAAATAGTCGAGATTATATTTCCATGGATAATCGTATAATTTCATACTTTTCAAATACATTCTGTTTCTCATATAAGTATAACCTATCTTTATAGATATTGCTTTAAAATCCCTTTTAATGTTTCAGATGCTTCATCTTTTTCAGGAAGTTTACTTTCATCACCGGTGAATGCTAAAAGGTTTAAAATATTTTTCTCTACCAGTTCTGCTTTACATTCAGTTTCTCTGACCAGGAATCCACCAAAATCCTTAATATAAACCATGCCATTGTAGTATTGGTGGTCATTTATAGCATAGGGGTAGGGAACCACAATTGCTTTCACTCTGAATCTGGCTAATTCTGCCAGGGCACTACCACCCCCGCGAGTTAATACTACCCTGGAGCAGGCTATGGCTTTCCAGATATCCTGTAAAAATGGATAAATTTTCCATTTTGCAGATAAATTGTGGTGGTTACAGATACCAATTATTTCTTCATAATCATCCTGACCGGTAAGGTGAATAGCGTAAAAGTCATTATTATTTAAAAGCATCGGTAAAACCTCACCGGCAATTTTATTCAGAAACTGAGAACCCTTGCTTCCACCTAACACCAAAATAACCGGTTTGCCACCTGTAAAACCAAAATTTGTTAAAGCTTCCTCTTTGCTTACCCCATAAAATTCTTTCCTAATGGGAGTTCCAGTATAAGTTACCCGAGAGTTAGAAAAGTACTTATCTGTTTCTTTAAACCCCGTTGTTACCATGTGTGCCCATTTACTGAACAGTTTATTGGCTCTTCCTGGAACAGCATTCTGTTCATGTAAAATAAAAGGTACTTTTTTCAACAAAGATGAAATAATAACCGGCACCATAACATAACCACCAAAGCCGACAATCACCGAAGGCTTTACTTTAGAAATAACTTTAAAGGCTTTAATAGTTTCTAGGGCATTTTTAACCAGATTTTTCAGGCTGTAAGGTTTAATATTCAGTAAATCATAGGGAATCGCAAACTCTTTAATAACTATTTTCTCTATACCCCTAACTGAACCTATGTAATGAACTTTAATTCCCTCTTTTATAAGACTTTCAGTCAGAGAAATCGCTGGATAGAAGTGTCCACCCGTCCCACCTCCAGTAATAACCACCATTATTTTTTCCTCCCTAAAGAGATCAAAAAACCCATTTCTGCCATGGTAACCAGAAGAAAAGTACCTCCATAACTTAAGAAAGGAAATGGCAAGCCTTTAGTAGGTAGAAGGGCTAAAGACACTCCGACATTTATGAGAGCATATAAGCATAATTTAATAACTACAGCAGAACCATAGTACATAGCAAATAAGTCCCGCGAAGCTGAAGCTAACTTTAAACCCGAATATAATATGGCACCTAATATCAAATATATAAGGAAACCACCAAGAAACCCTGTTTCTTCCAGAAAAACAGAAAAAGAAAAATCAGAAAAGGAATGCGGAAGATAAAGTAAACGAGCTCTCCCTTTACCAATACCCTGTCCAAATAATCCCCCTGCCCTGATGGCTTCCAGGCTTTGGGTAATCTGATAGGAAGCGTACTCATCAGGTTTTAGAAAAGAAACAATCCTCTCAACTCTGTAAGGCTCAGCTACAGATAAAAGCAGCATTGCAATTAATACAGGGGTGGTAATATATAAAATATTTTTCCAGGAAACCCCAGCAAGTAGATAAAACGTCATACCAACAACCACTAAAATTGCAGCGCTTCCAAAATCTGGTTCTAAATATATCAAACCAGCAAATAACAAAGTAATGATAAGGTGAGGCATTAACCTGCTGATCTTGTTTACGCTTTTCCCAAGATTAGCAAAATAGTAAGAAGAATAGATGATAAAACCAGAAAGAGCTACGCTTGAAGGTTGGAAACTCAGGCCAAATAAATTAATCCATCTTTTACTGAAATTTATTTCTGATCTTAAGTTAGGAATTAGTATGGTTGCCAACAAAACTAAAGAAAATAAGAGTGCCAGTAAAGCAAACTTCTTAATAAAACCTGTTCCTAACCAATAACTAATTAAAAAAATCAAAATGCTGAGGATAAGGTAAATAATATGTCGCGAAGTGAAACTCAAAACATCACCTGTTCTAAGGTAAGCCCAGACAGCGCTGCTACTTAAAATATTCAAAAAACCCAGAAAAAGAATGGTGGTTATTGAAATTAATAATACTTTCTTCTCTAACATAGCTCCCTACATTAACCTAATTAGAAAAAGGCCTATTAAGCAGAGTAAAAATGTAAAAATCCAATACCTTCCAACAATTTTTGTTTCTGATATTCCTAATAACTCAAAATGATGATGAAGGGGAGACATACGAAATATTCTCCTGCCACCGGTAAGACGAAAATAAATAACCTGAATCACTACAGAAAGTAGGGTTGTTACTAAAATGAACCCAAATATTGGTAAAAGAATTTCTTTTCTATCTATAAGAAAAATACCTCCTAAATACGCTCCTGTAAACAGCGCACCAGCATCTCCCATAATTACCTGAGCGGGATGAGTATTAAACCAGAGAAAAGCTAACAAAGAACCGATTATAATTTCCATACCTGTAAAATTAAACGAGGTAAATCCTAATTGGGAACTTACCCAGAGGAAGAAAAAAATAATTAACCCTACCCCACCTGCCAGACCATCAAGCCCATCAAGAAAATTGTAAGCATTAGCTGTGGCCAGTATTACCAGTGCACCCCACAATAAATAAAAATTTCCCACTTCTATAAGAACTCCACCAGGTAAAAATATTAAGCTGCTCTGTTGAAATAAATAATAAAGGAAGGGTAAGAGAAAAAGAACCTGTAAAATTATTTTTTCTCTGGCTCTCAAACCCAGAACATTTCTTCTAAAAATTTTAGTAATATCATCCAAAAAACCAACCAGCAAATAGCCTATGGTAAGAAACCAGAATTGCCAGGGAAAAATATTTAAAAACACCCCAAAGATAAGAGTGACTAAGGAAAAAATAATTCCGCCACCGGTTGGAACCCCTTTTTTAATCTGATGATGGGCTGGGCCTTGCTCTCTTATTTTTTGCCCCAACTTTATTTTATTAGCGAACGTTATATAAAGGGGATATAAACAAAATGCAATAACAAAAGTCAGAATAATATTAACCATTTTGAGGGAAGC
Organism: Candidatus Psychracetigena formicireducens; assembly: GCA_018725175.1. Taxonomy (GTDB): domain Bacteria; phylum Coprothermobacterota; class HKB111; order HKB111; family HKB111; genus Lithacetigena; species Lithacetigena formicireducens. The sequence goes on along the minus strand of QLTX01000020.1, from coordinate 5,955 downwards.
CCTGAAGTTTTAAATAATTTTTTACAACTTCCCGATCATCCAGGAAAACCTTCCTACTACCAATTTTTTGTTCAGTTTCATGACCCCTGCCAGCAATTAGCACTACATCGTTTTCTTGTGCAAGAGTTAGGCCTATTTCTATGGCTTCCTGTCGATTTAAAATAACCACGTAATCCTTACCTTCTACCTTACCTGCACCTTGCATACCCACCCGTATATTTTCAATAATTGACTCAGGATCTTCATTTTTGGGATTATCGGTAGTAATTATAGAATAATCAGCTTCATGAGCTGAAATTCTTCCCATTAAAGGCCGTTTTTCTACATCCCCCTCCCCCACAGCTCCAAAGACTATAATAATTCTTCTTCTCCCTTTAAGCTGTTTTAAAAATTGAAAAGCCATGTTTAAACCCTCAGGATTGTGGGCAAAATCTACAAAAACCTGGTATGGTTGACCAAGGTCAATTTTTTCCATTCTTCCGGGAACTTTTGGAGGGTTTAGTGCCCTCTCTTTTAATAAATTTACCGGAACCCCACAAACATACCCAGCAGCAATTGATGCCAAAAGGTTATAAAAATTAAATTTTCCCTTGTAGGAAGTTTCAAACTCCTCATTTTTACCCATCAGGATTAGATTAAGAACGGTATTTCTACCTGCGCCTGTTATAGATATTGTCTGAAAATCTGCTTTAGATTCTAACCCATAAGTGAGAACCTTAGCTCGGGTATGGTTTTTAACCTGCCTTATCCAGGGGTTATCCCAATTTATCAGGGCATAACTATCTTCATTTAGAGACCGAAACAACAACAGTTTCGCCTGGAAATAGTTTTCCATAGTTTTGTGATAGTCAAGGTGGTCTCTGGAAAAACTGGTAAACACGGCCAAAGAAGGTTGGATATTAAAAACTCTTTTTTGCTTTAAACCATGGGAAGATATTTCCATTACAAAATAGGGCACCTTATTAGCTACCGTTATATCCATCAGCCTGGCCAGGGTAACGGAATCAGGGGTGGTCTCATTAAGAGTTTCTGAATAATTAGCTACCGAAAATCCCACTGTCCCGGATACTGCTCCTTGAAATTGACCACCCAACATTTCTCTTATCAGAAATACTGTGGAGGTCTTTCCATTTGTACCAGTAACACCAATTATGTTAAGTTTTTTTGAGGGATTATTATAAAATATCTGACTTAAATAAGCGAGCGTTTCTCGAGTATCTTTCACCAAAAACATAGGATAATCGCTACTTACTAATTCTTCCTTTTCTACAACTGAAGCTACTGCGCCCCTGGAAAAAGCCTCTCTAATGAAATCATGACCATCCAAATTTATACCTTTAATGGCTACAAAAAGAGAACCCGGGATTATTTTTCTGCTATCAAAAACAATATTACGAACTATTAATGATTCTTCATTAGTTTTGAGGGTATTCCCTAAGGAATATTGTAGAATATCCTTTAGTATCATTTTCCTTCACCGGATAACTGCAGGTATTCAATTAACCCTCTGGCAATTTCCCCAAAAACTGGTACGGCGGTAGAAGATGCTGGAGCGTTAGGTTCATCAAACATTACTACTATTAAAAACCGGGGATTTTTCAGGGTAACAAAACCAGCAAAGGTTGTAATAATTTTCTCATCGCTATATTTACCATCAATAATTTTTTGAGCAGTTCCGGTTTTCCCCCCCAATGAGTACCCTTCAACCTGAGCTAACCTATTGGTTTGAGAGGTTATTGAACCATCTAGAGCTTCAATAATAAGATCAGATGTTTGTTTCCTAAATACGGTTCTTAAGATTCTGGGGCGATGCTCATATCTTAACTGCCCCTGCGAATCCCTGATTGCTCTAATAAACCCGGGTTTTAAGAAATAACCTCCATTACCTAAAGTAGCATAGATACTGGTAACCTGTAAGGGAGTAAGAGCAATACCCTGACCAAAACCAATATTTGCCAGGTGCATTTCACTTTCAGGGTCTACATAAATACCAACTTCTACTCCAGGCATACCTACTTCAAATGATCTACCCACTCCAAATAAAGTATGGTAATATTTGTTAAAGTTTTCCCTTCCTATTTTAAGGGCTAATTGAGCAAATACTGTGTTGGTAGATGTTTTTAATGCTTCTTTCAGGTTTTGAACATTATAAGCCCTGTTCCGAAAATTATTGACTACTCCACCTCTAAGCCTTAAACTTGCAGGTGCAGGAAACTCAGAATTTAAGGAAACCACTTCTTCCTCCAGGGCTATAGCTAAAGATACCGTTTTCAGTACCGACCCTGCCTCATAGTTAAAGCTAAGAGCCCGGTTTCTTCTTTGTTCACCAGTTGATTGTCTAAAATTATTGGGGTCAAAATCAGGGTAATTCGCCAGCGCCCAAATTTCCCCGGTATTTATATCCATCACCACTGCTGACCCACTTAAAGCTTTATATTTATCTATTCCTCTTGCAAGAGCTTTTTCCACCATATTTTGCACATGAATATCTATAGTTAATAAAATATCGGAGCCCTGAACAGGCATAATTGATCCCTGGGGATAGGTAGGTATCCCCCTGCCTGCTGCATCAATAGTTATGAAGGCTAAGCCATCTCTACCCTTCAGTATCTCGTTTTGGTAACCTTCAATTCCTCCTCTTCCCCAACCATCAACATCCACAAATCCTAATATATGACTGGCGCTTTTTCGGTGAGGATATAACCTTTTACTATCTTCTAAAATTGATACCCCAATGACCCCTTTAACCTCATCAGGAATTTCGGTTAATTGTCTTCTAAGGTAAAAATTCCTCCCTCTTTCTAACCTGGTTTTTAACTCATTTACAGTTATTCCTCCAACTCTTGAAAGAGTGTAAATCATATTTTCATCACCCCTAAAGAGTGATGGATGAACCAATATGGAGTTAGATGGAACAGAAAATGCTAAAAGCACTCCGTTTCTGTCATAAATATTTCCCCTTCTTGAATACACCTTGCTTAATGACATAGAGAATGGATTACTTTCAGTCGTAGAAAATACCTGTAGGGAAAAAGTAAAAGCAACAAAAGTTAACAAACATAATCCCAGAATTAACCCAAGAACGAGAATGGCTTTACGGGGAGTTTCAAGGTTCATTGTTAGTTACCAGATGTGGTAGTTCCAGATATTCTTGAATTGTATACACCCTTTCGGGAATAATAAATCCTTTCTTTTCAGCCAACATTCTCAAAGATACCGGATTAGTAACATCTCTGTAGTTCATTTCAAAGTTTCTTTTAACCCTAATTATGCTACTTAATTGATCCTTAAGCCTGGCTGATTGGTAAGCGATACCCGTATTTTGAGCTACTAAAAACTGTATGGAAATGAAAAAAACCAGAGCAATAGCAAAAGGTATTATTAATCTATGGATTTGGTAGGATGTGTTGGCTAATTTCTTCATTTTAGACTTTCTCTTCCTGAGGGGAAGAGATAATGCTGTTTTATTTCTCTGAGAAATGTTGGTTACTGACATTTATTAAACCACCTCCAGAACACGCATTTTAGCAGAACGAGCTCTTGGATTCATCAATATTTCCTTTCTACCTGGTTTAATTACTTTAGGAGTAAGCACTTTACCCAGTCCCTTAAGTTCCATTTCCTTAAAATAATTTTTAATCAAGCGATCTTCCAGGGAATGGTAAGAGATTATTATGATTTTACCGTGGCTATTAATATGTCCAATTAATTTACTAAGAAACACATTTAAGCTGTCAAGTTCTTGATTTATAAAAATACGAAAGGCTTGGAATACTCTGGTAGCCGGGTGTATTTTCCTTCGCTGGTAGCCAATTGCCTTTTCCACAATCTGTTTTAAATCTCCAGTGGTTTTAATTTTGTGACGCTCAAGATAAATCAAAGAGGCAATTTTATCAGATTTATTTTCTTCGCCATATAGAGAAATAATATTTTGTATCTGAGACCTAGAAAGATGAGAAAGAATTTCCCAAAGGGGGATACCGGTTTCAAAATCCATTCTCATATCCAGAGGTCCATCGTATCTTATACTAAACCCCCGTTCGGGTTTAGTTATTTGCAAAGAGGATATGCCTAAATCCACCAAAACAGCATCCACCTTGGAAATATTCAACTGAGATAGAAAAATGTCTATTTCCCTGTAATTATTCTTAACAAACCAGCACCGGGGAGCAAACCCGAGCAGCCTTTCTTTAGCTATTGCCAGAGCTTCACTATCTCTATCAACAGCAACTATTTTAATACCTTTATATCTCTCCAGTATTGCTTCTGAGTGTCCACCCATTCCCACTGTACAATCTACCAGCAGTCCTTCAGATACAGAGGCTAAAAAAGAAATTACTTCATCTACCAATACCGGTATATGAAAATCTTTATTTTCCATTTTCTAACTCTTCTATATATAGAGGGACTCTGGGGAATATCTGGTTTACAATTTCGCTCCACTGTTCAGTTGACCAGACTTCCAGGTACTTAGACATACCCACTACAACTACTTCCCTGTTTAAACCCGAGTATTCTCTTAATAATGGCGGGATAAGAATTCTTCCTTGATTATCAAAGGAACAGCTCATTCCTGTGTAAAGAAATCGCTTAATATGACGGGAGAGGGCTTTGCTATCAGGTAAAGATTCTAAAAAGTCTACCTGTTTTAACCACTCACTTTCAGGATAAACAAGCAGGTTTCTATCCGGTCCACGAGTAATATACAGGTTCTCTCCCAGTTCATAGCGTAATCGGGCTGGAATCATCAACCTTCCTTTCTCATCTAAACTAAGACGGTATTCTCCAGTAAACATCGTAGCCTTCCTTTTTAATAATTCAAAGTAGAACTAACCCCAAAAATCTCTATTTTCTACCACAAATTACCACATATTAACCATTATTTACCACTTTGTCAAGTAGTTTTAGAATAATTGTCAATTTAAGAAAGAAACTGGTAGTTTAAATAGTCTATATTTGGTTTTATTTAAATAAAATAAGAAATAATAACCAAGAATATTGGACTTAAAACAGTTGAAATAGTTACGATTTTAGAAATAAGAGAAGCATTGAGTCCTATCTGCCCGCCATAAATTATACTAACAATCATAACTGGCATGCTTGCTTGAACCAATATTGCTTGGGTTATTTGGTTGGATACTCCCAGAAAAATGGAAAATAAATAATTGACAGCTGGAAAACATAATTGCTTAAACAGTAATATTAATCCAACGAACATAATTTCTTCTTTTTTTATATCCAGGTTAAGCATTGTTCCTACAAATAACATAACCAGTAAAGTGGTAGATTGAGCGATGATATTGAGGGAATCAATAACAAATGCAGGCAAAAAGATATTTCTTAAAATTATTGCTACAATTATCGCTATCAAGGGAGGGTTTTTTATTAGGGTATCTAAAACAGAGTAATTTACTTTTTTGGATACACCATCACTATTAAGGAATATATAGGCAGTGAAAGGAAGCCATAATAAAAATAAAAACAGAAATGAAGATTGGTCATAAACAATTCCATAGGGCAAGGATTCCGCACCTAAAAGGGTTTTGACTATAGGATATCCAAGAAAGGTTGTATTTCCCATAACTCCTGTTAATACCAAGATAGCGGTTAATTCTTTATTAAATCTCAGCAACCTGCTAAAAAAATAAATTATAATACCTAAAAAAATAACAGATAGCCAGACAACCAGTGGAATTTTAAGGTATTCAGGGGTCCAGCTGGCACCTCTTATGCTCATAAAAACCAGTGCTGGTAGAGTGATATTAAATACTATTGATTTTAATATTAAAGACCCTTCATCGGATATGAGTTTGATTTTTTTACAAAAAAATCCTAAAGCAATTAAGACTAAAAGCGTAACAATTTTATCAATCATAGATATTTATTATTGGAATGACCCCCATCCTTTAGACACAAAGTACCTCCAAGGTTAGTAGTGTCTGAGGAAATCTATCT
>QLTX01000002.1 GCA_018725175.1 Candidatus Psychracetigena formicireducens | reverse complement strand
ATTCCAACACCATTATACCAACGAGGTGATTACTATTAAAGGGCTATTTGTCCTAGATTCCTAATGCGGATTTGGGGATGATTATTCCTATTGACTTATAATTACTAATGCTGTACAAATTTAATTGTTTTAAACCGATACTTTAAAGTACAAAAAGGGAGTGTTAGTAAATGGATATAAAAGGTTCGGGTACCGATAAAGATGAAGACTTAACAGACAACTACTACGCCTGTAGCTTCAAAAAAATTTATGAAGGAAAACAGAAAAGCGAAGATTTTGATTGGTTAAGTTTTAGAAATATGTGTTTAACTTTTATGGTGCTTGACGACATTGGAGACAGAGTTTCCCTCATTGATAAAGACTTCAATATAGTTCTATGTAACCAGACCTACTACGATTATTACCGTAAAAACAATTCAGGAGTTGTTGGAAAAAAATGCTATTTCGTGGAATATGGCAGGGACAAACCCTGTTTTGAAGATGACCTGGAGTGTTCGGTAAGGAGGGTTTTACAAACCGGGAAAAACAATCTGAGGTTAGAATATTCTACCGATAAAGAAGGAAACCAAATCGTAAATGAAGTTAAAACCTATCCCATCAAAGACAATCAGGGTAATACCTTGCTGGTTTTATTTGCTGAAAAAGATGTAACCGAATCTAAAAGACTGGAAAGGGAACTTGAGGATAAGGTTCAAGAACTACAGGAGTTTTATGATATGGCTGTGGGACGAGAGCTGCGGATGATAGAGCTTCGGGAAGAGATGGATAAGCTTAAATTAGAATTAGGGGAATATAAAAAGAGATGAAAAGCAGGCTCGGTTATTTAATTATTATTCTCGGATGGGTATCATTTGCTTCTGTCCTGGCTTATGAATATTCTCATTATGGCTTTGGGGGTCTAAACCGGTTTATTTACCCCAGAGATTTTTATGAGTTTATTTCTACCCTGCAAATAGCGGTCTTACCTTTACTTTTTACTGTAATTGGAAGTATCATAAACGGAAGGTTTAAGCTCCTGGAAAACCTTAGGGAAGCAGAAGGTAACTACCGTGATTTATACGAAAACGCTCCTGTGGGGTACCATTCCATAGGCGCAGACACCACTGTTTTAGAAGTGAATAACACCTGGCTGCAAATGTTTGGTTTTCGCCGTGAAGACATTGTGGGGAAGGTCAGGCTTATAGACCTGGTTTCTGATAAATATCGGGAGTCCTTCCTGTCAGCCTTCCAGAGCTTAAAAAATAAAGGTACCCTAGAAAACTTTAGTTATGAAATCAGAAAATCTGATAATACTTACCTACCGGTAATTGTTAATACCAGGGCTATCTATAATGATAAGGGAATTTTCCTTAAGAATCAGACAGCGGTTAAGGATAATTCTATTCCCTTAGCCTACGAAAATGCCTTGAAAGACTCAGCAAGGGAATGGAGAGATACCTTTGATAACATGCCTGATGGCATCGTACTGTTAGATAAAGATGTTATCATCAGGAAAATGAATAAGTGTATGGTAAATACTTTAGGTGTTTCTTCTTTTAAAGAAGTTATAGGAAAGAAATATTTTGAGGTAATTTATAACGAGTTAGAATTCCCTGCAGACCATCTAATTAAAGAAGTTATGGAAAGGTTAACACCCATCAGTAGAGAGGTATTTAATAAAAGGTTGAATCGTCATTTCCTGGTAAATATTACTCCTATTTTTGATGAGCAAGGGGAGATTCAATATTTTGTGCAAACTATGACCGATATTTCGGATATCAAAGATCGGGAGGCCAAATTAAAAGAAAGCCGAACAGCTTTTTATAATATACTAAAGGATGTAGACCTTGCTTATAAAGAACTTAAAGAGTTACAGGATGGACTGATATTAGCCCTGGCTAAAGCAGTGGACGCTAAAAGTCCCTGGACGAAAAACCATTCAGAACTGGTTTCTCGTTATTCGGTTATGATAGGTAAGGAACTGGGTTTAAGCGTAAAAGAAATTGATACTTTAAGGGTAGCTGCTATTTTACACGATATCGGAAAAATCGGTATTTATGATTCCATTCTCTATAAACCAGGCATTTTAACCATAGATGAGTATTCGCTGATTAAGATGCACCCCGAGAGAGGTGCGGAAATTGTCAACCATATACGGCAGTTGGAAGGTATTGCCACGATTATGAAATACCACCATGAAAGATTTGATGGTAGCGGGTATCCAGAAGGGTTAATGGGCGACCAGATACCTTTCTTCTCCCGCATAATTGCCGTGGCTGATGCTTATGAAGCCATGACTTCCGACAGGCCATATAGGCCAGTATTGGGAAAAGAGCTGGCTATGGAAGAACTTAACAGATATGCTGGCTCCCAATTTGACCCCGACTTAGTTAAAGCCTTTATAAAATCCTTAACTTGATACAATAGGAATGATATGTTTAAGCTTGGCGTAGCTCAGATTAACCCTGAATTAAATGACTTAAAATCCAACAAGGAGAAGCATCTGTCCTTATTAGAGAGGGCTATTTCCGAGAAAGTAAATGTGCTGGTTTTTCCTGAACTATCTCTTACTGGCTATTACCTGCTGGATGGGGTAGCTGAAGCCTCCCTACCCCTTAATTCCCCTTTTCTCAATGATTTTAAAAAAATCTCTGAAAAAATCAGCTTCTCCCTGGGCATGATAGAAAAAGGAACCGATTATAACCCTTATATATCTCAGTTATTTTTTGAAGACGGTGAGATTAAAGGGGTCCATCGTAAAGTTTATCTACCAACCCATGGGATTTTTGAAGATTTAAAATATTTTGCCCGGGGGAAAAAAGTGGAAGTTATCAACTCTCACCATGGAAAAACTGGCATGCTTATTTGCCGTGACTTCATGCACCTGAGCCTTAATCTACTGCTTTACCTGCAAGGGGTGAATGTTTTACTTTTATCATCTGCTATTCCTGTAAGAGGTCTAGATAAAGAAAAGGGTTTTTCGGTAAAAGAGTCTGTTGAATACCTACTCAGGTCTTTAGCTAATTATCTTAATGTTTATATAGCTTTTTCCAGTAGAGGAGGGTTTGAGGAAGGCATCGCTTTTATGGGTTCATCCTTGATTTTAAATAATTATGGATATATTGTAAGAGAGGGAGTATTCCTGGAGGAAGATTTTCTAACCTATCCGGTGAATTTGGAAGAGATATACAAAAAAAACATTACCTTTCCACTTCTTCGCGGAGAAGATTTGTTAATGATTAAAGAAAATATGAGGTTTATTGGAAATGATAAACCTGAATTGTGAGCTCACTAAAAAATTACTCATAAATTTTATCCTTGACCAGAAACAAAAAACCGGTGCAGAGTCTATGGTTTTTGGGTTATCAGGTGGATTGGATTCCACTGTTACAGCTTTTCTGCTTAAAGAAGCCCTGGGGAAAAATGTCCTGGCATTGATTCTACCTTATGGAGACTGGACGAAAAAAGATGTTGAAGATGCTCTTATGATTGCCAGGGAATTAAATCTAAACTATGAAATATACTCTCTGGACCAATTAGCAGTTCAGTATTTTGAAGATATGCAGGTGGGAGATAGGTTAAGACAGGGGAATTTTGTGTCTCGCCTGAGGGCTAATGTAGTTTTTGATTTTTCTAAAAAATTAAAAGCCATTGTGGCTGGTTCCAGTAACAAAACCGAACTTCTTATGGGTTATGGGACCTGGTATGGAGATTTAGCCGCTTCTTTCTATCTTCTGGGTGATTTATACAAAACCCAGGTGCGAATCTTAGCTAAATATCTGGGAGTACCGGAAAGTATTCTTTCTAAAACCCCTACAGCCGGATTATGGCCTGGCCAAACCGATGAGGACGAGATGGGTATTACTTACGAGGAATTAGATAAGATACTTTATCTTCTGGTAGATAAAAGGAAAAGAGTGGAAGAGGTGGTTAACCGAGGGTTTGCTGATAACAAAGTAAGAAAGGTAGTGAACCAGGTTTTTGCCAGTGCTTTTAAGAGAAAGATTCCCACAATTCCCAAGCTTTCTCAACGAACCATAGGCGCTGATTTTCTCTATCTTAAAGAATACCGGTTGAGAGATTCTGAAGAAGATTAGTTTTTATCAAACAAACTCTTTTTCAAACTCAATCCAGGCAGGTTGCCTGACAAAGCCCAGTCTTTGGTTAATTCCCAGCATACTGGAGTTTTCTGAATCGTTTGAGGTTTTAATGGTCTTATAATTGTTCTTCTGGGCAAATTCTATAACCTTTATTTTAAGGGCTGTGGCTATACCTTTACCCCGGAATTCTCGTCTTACAGCGGTTAGTCCTTGATAAGGTTGAGTTGGATCTGCTTTGGAAGCTTGCAGGTAGCTTTCTCCCACATATAACTCTCCAGCTTTGGCTATAAAGAAAGCTTCCGGTAGCAGGTTAGGGGACTTAATTACACGCTTAAAAAATTCCTCATAAGATACCGGGGTGTAGGTATCGGGTAAAGGCATATCACCCATAGTAGTTGTGTGGTGTTCATAAAGTTTTTCATATGCAGTTTCACTTTTTCTAACTTCTTCAGCCAGAGTGGTAATTTCTATTCCATGTTGCTGGATTTGGGAAACAGCTTGAGCAAAATCATCTAAAACAAATTCCTGTACATTTAGCCTACTTTCCCAGGATCTCCTTTTTTCTTTAAAACCTCTATTTATGATAAAAGATAGGCTATCTTTATGATCTTCTCTGGCATCGGTTCTAATAACCAGAGTATTTAAGGTTATCCACTCTTTAAGCAGGAGATTATAAAAATGGGAGCCAATACCCTGTTTTTGCCACTCTGGATGAACTTCCAGTTCCAGTGAAAACTTGTGTGGGTGGTATAGTATTGGTTCATGATAATAGTAACTATAAGCTACCACTTCATCCTGCTCGTTGGTAGCAACATATTTTTTCATTAAGTATTTAGTATGGTCGTAGTTACTAAACCAGTGCTCTAACTCCTCAATAGTGGTAGGATAGTCAGAATATATTAGGTTGCTGATGTTAACCAGAAAAGGTAAATCATCAACTTTGAATTCACGAAATTTAATATTTTTAAGCATTAATATATAACCGCACTTTTTAAAGATTAGTAATTATATCACAAATAAAGATTAATTGAGTTATAATAATTAAATATATTTTGATAAGGCAGGTGATAAAGTTGAGCCTTAAGGATTTAGAAGAGAATTTAACTTTTGATGATGTTTTACTGGAACCAGCTTACTCTGAAGTGTTACCGCGAGAGGTGGATGTTAAAACCAGGCTGATGGACACCCTGGAATTGCATATACCCATTATCAGTTCAGCCATGGATACGGTTACCGAAAGCCGAATGGCCATAGCTATGGCCAGGGAAGGCGGGTTAGGGGTTATTCACAGGAATATGCCTATTGAGAGACAAGCCCTGGAAGTGGACAGGGTAAAAAGGTCGGAATTTGGTATGATAAAGGACCCTATTTTTCTTTATCCCCAGCAAACAGTTGGAGATGCTCTCCACCTGATGTCCCAATATAAAATAGCTGGTTTTCCGGTAGTTGGGGAAGGAATGAAACTTATAGGCATTGTAACTAACAGGGATTTACGCTTTGAGACCGAAATGAAGAAACCGGTTAAGGAGGTAATGACCTGGGAAAACCTGGTGGTAGGATACGAAAACATACCCATAGAAGAAGCCAAAGCCCTGCTTCATAAACATAGAATTGAGAAATTACCTATTGTTAATGAGCAATTCATATTGAAAGGGTTGATTACCATTAAAGACATTCAGAAAAGAAGAGATTATCCTGCTGCTACTAAAGATGGGCAGGGGAGGTTATTAGTCGGGGCAGCGATTGGCACTTCCAATTCTCTGGAAAGGTGTGATAAATTACTGGAAGCCGGAGTGGATATTCTTACCTTAGATACTGCTCATGGTCATTCTCAAAGAGTGGTTCAAACTGTCAAAAGCATCAAGGATAGATTTGGCAAAAAGGTAAAAATTATGGCTGGTAACGTGGTTTCTCCCTCAGGGGTCAAATGTTTAGCTGAAGTAGGTGCTGAAGTAATAAAAGTAGGCATCGGAGCAGGAGCTATTTGCACCACCAGGGTGGTAGCTGGTGTGGGCAAGCCCCAACTTTCAGCGATATTAAACTGTTACCAGGAAGCCAGCAGGTTAGGGGTGACCATTGTTGCTGATGGAGGCATCAGGTATTCTGGTGATGTAGTTAAAGCTTTAGCAGCCGGGGCTTCTTCTGTAATGTTAGGGAAATTGTTAGCAGGGACTGAAGAAAGTCCTGGTGAGTTAGAGGTATTTCAAGGGCGTAGTTATAAAACCTACCGGGGGATGGGTTCTCTGGGTGCTATGAGAGAAGGTATGACTGACAGGTACTTTCAGGAAGGAATGGATAAAGTGGTTCCCGAAGGGGTGGAAGGTAGAGTGCCTTATGGTGGTCCTCTAAGGGAAGTTTTATTTCAATTAGTGGGAGGAGTTAAAGTGGGAATGGGTTACTGTGGCGCCAAAAACCTGGAGGAACTAAGAGAAAAGTCAAGATTTATCAGGATTACTCAGGCTGGGGTTAGAGAAAGCCATCCACATGGGGTTACTATTATTAAAGAAGCACCCAACTATTCGTTTGAAAATTAGTCCAAAGTTAGTATCACATAAAATAATAAATTTGGTATAATATAACTCTGTAAATTGAATTATACCTTTTGGATTTTAGGGAGGCTAATTATAAATGGCAAGATTTTGTGATATATGCGGTAAGGGACCGGCGACCGGAAACAATGTAAGTAAATCAAATATCAAACTAAAAAGGCGTTGGCTTCCAAACCTGCTAAAAATAAGAGCAAAAATTGGTGATTCGGTTCAGAATATTAAAATATGTACCAAGTGTTTAAAAGCTAAAAAAGTAACTAAAATAGTTTAAGATTCCTGACCTTTTAAGAGGCGAGCGATTTCTCTACGAGTTTCTCGCTTTTTTATTTCTTCTCTCTTATCGTATTGTTTTCTGCCTTTTCCCAGAGCAATACTGATTTTTGCCCAGCTACCCTTGAAATATATTTTTATAGGAATAAGGGTATACCCCTTTTGGCTTATCTTTCCTGCTAAACGGTCTATCTCTTTTTTATGAAGAAGCAGTTTTCTGGGCCTGTCTTCTTTTAGGGAAAAAATTGAGGAGGTTCTATACCTGGCAATAGTTAGTCCATTAAGCCATATTTCTCCGTCTTTAACCTCACAGTAAGAGCCTTCAAAGGAGACCTTACCTTCCCGAATAGATTTTACTTCCGAACCAAATAACATAATACCGGCTTCTTTGCTTTCTTCCAGTTCGTAGTTAGCCAGCGCTTTTCTGTTTATTAAAACTGTATGTTCTCTTGATTTATCAGGCATTATAGTATTATTTTGGTTATATATAAATGTTCTAAACGGTCAAAATATCCTATACTATTTTACCCTATAAAGGTAAAAATTCTGGTAAAATTAATTTGATAAGGGATATTATTAAGGTAGCGATACCGGTAATAGACCTTATAAAATAGTACTATAAACATCTTTCCAGAGTCAGACTAAAGGAGGTTAGTATGATTAAAAATGTTCTAAAAGTAGTGGGTAAAAAAATCCTACTTATTTTATTAGTATCTTCATTGGTTATATCTTCATCTTATGTAAGTTTTTCCCTGACTACCGGCAACCAGGTTAAAGCCACCATAGTAATACCCGAAGACACTCCCAACTGGATACAGGAGGTGGTTGTATTTTTTACCCAGACAGGTGACCTGGAGCTTCCCTTTAAACCCTACAATTGGATGACCAGAGGTGAGTTTGTTAGGTTAGCTTTCAAGATGTATCCCACCGAAGTGCCCGAAGACCTGGTAAGGTTGGAACAACAGGCAAGGAAGTATAACCTGATTCTTAAAGAGCCTTTCAACCCCGGGGAGTTTATTAGTCGGGAAGAAGCGGTAACGCTTATCTTAAGGATGGCTAACCGCAGGATTTTAGTTAAAATGATGAAACTAAGCGAAGCCGATAAACTGCTTTCTATTTTTAAGGATGTTGATGAAATTGATGTTACCACTTATAAATCGTTAGCGGTAGCCGTGAGAGAAGGCATCATAATCGGTTATCCTGATAAAACTCTCAGACCTAAAGCTACCCTGACTCAAGCAGAAGTATGGGCTCTTTTTTACCGTATTAGGGGACCAATTACCTTCCTGCATTTTAATGATTCTCATGGTAGGTTAGAACCCTTCATTCCCGGAACAGGTTTACCAGCCATTGGAGGTTTTGGTAGATTATTAACCCTGGTAAATAGAGAGAGAGCTGTCAATCCTACCCAAACCTTCCTTTTTGACCTGGGAGATACCATACACGGTACTAACCTGGTTAACCTTTTTAAGGGTAAGCCAGCTATAGAAGCTCTAAATCTATTTGGTATGACTGCTGCTACTTTGGGCAACCACGAGTTCAATTTTGGACAGGGAGCTTTAAGAGAAAGGATTATGGAAGCAAACTATCCCTTCCTCCTGAGCAATGTGGTTTATGAAACTACCAGGATGCCTTTTGCCAATCCCTATATGATTCTGGATGTAATGGGGCAAAAAGTAGGTATTTTTGGTTTAGTAACTTCAGACCTACCCGTGGTAACTCACCCGGACAATGTAAGAGGTTTGTTGGTATTAGACCCCCTTGAGACAGCACGAAGAATGGTAACCCTTCTTAGAGAACATAGGGTTAATTCTATTGTTGCGCTATCACACCTCGGTTACTCGGAGGACATCAAATTAGCTGAAAGAGTGGATGGTATTAACCTGATTCTTGGAGGCCACTCCCATACAGTTTTAGAAAAACCTGTATTAGTCAGGAACACCTTAATTGCCCAGGCTGGAGAACACAGCAGAAATCTTGGTAGAGTAGATATGGCGGTAAGAAAGAACCAGATAGTTTATTCATCAGGTAAGCTTATTCCCACCATAAACGAGATTGTTGTTGATCCTACGGTAACTGACCTGTTAAGACCTTATAGAGATGCAGTAAGAGCTCAAATGGATAGGATAATAGGCTCTTCTTTTGTGTTTTTGGATGGTGGAAGACCACAGATAAGAACCAGGGAAACCAACCTGGGTAATCTGGTGGCAGATGTGATGAGGATTACTACTCGTTCTGATATCGCCCTGCAAAATGGTGGTGGTATTCGGGCTTCCATCCCTGCTGGACCTATGAAGGTTGACCAGGTGTTTACAGTTTTACCCTTTGACAATTTTCTGGTGGTGTTGGAATTAACCGGAGCTCAGATTAAGGAAGCCCTGGAGTTATCCGTATCCAGATCCCCTGCGGAATTCGGAGGTTTTCTCCATGTTTCAGGTATGTCTTTTGTGTTTGACCCCAAACTGCCTGTTAATAGCCGGGTTACAGAAATAACCTTTGCTGGCAGACCTTTAGAAATGGCTAGGACTTACAGGGTGGCAACTAACGACTTTCTGGCTGTCGGTGGAGATGGTTATGCTGTTTTCACTCGCGGGAGGCTGGCTGTTCATACCGGTGAGTTTTTGAGAGACTCTTTTATTAAATATATAGAAGAGGTTAAAATAGTCAGCCCGGTAGTGGAAGGCAGGATTACCGTTAGACCGTAATTACTTTCCGACAAAAAATTGGAAGGAAACAGAATTATAGTATTTGTAGATGACCGCGAACTCCCTCTCTATCGGGGGATGGAAGTTAAACATGCACTAATTGCTTATGATATGAATATTTACCAAGAGGCTATGGAGGGAAAATTAAAAGTGGTGGATGAATGGGGAAATGAAGTTGGCCTCAGTGGAGCAATAAGTGAGGGTAACAGGTTCTATATAAAAGGGAGGTAGCCGAAAGGCTATCTCCCTTTTTGAGCTTTCAGGAAAGTGTCAGCCAGCGAAATCAAGTCATCTTTATCTGAGGCGTCATCAGGGTAACAAAGGACTCCCCAGCTAATAGTTATTGGTGGATCGCAGCGTGACAGGGACAGGCCAAGACGGGTAATTAAATGCGTGGAGTATTCTTTGTTAGTTGTCGGTAGTAGAATTGCAAACTCATCCCCGCCAAAGCGGGACAGAACATCGCTTTCGCGAATGTTTTCTGAAAGTGCTCTGGCGACATTTTTAAGGATTTCGTCTCCCTTGGTATAACCCAGCAGGTCATTATAGTATTTGAAGTTGTCTATGTCTCCAAACAGGATGGTAAATTTGGATTGATACCTGTTGACACGAGATATTTCAGAACCCAGAGATCGGGTAAAATAGAGGCGGTTTTTCAAACCTGTCAGGTAATCAGTTATAGAAGCCTCATGAGCTTTTTCATGTAGGTTAGCATTTTCTACCGCTAAAGCAATATTGCCGGCTACAGACTGTAGTAATTCCAGGTCGACCTCATTATAAGCATACGGTTTAAAGGATTGGAGAGAAATAACCCCCAAAACCCTATCTTTTATTATCAAAGGAACCGTTAAAATAGATAGGGGGTCAGGGGGATTCCCCATTTTAATAAATCCAACTGGCAAAATCTCTTTTTCCATATGTTTGATTAACAGAGGTTTTCTGTTTTTTAAAGCCCAGCCAGTCAGGGTATTAACATTTTCGTCCATATCAATAGAAAATTTAGGTAGTACATCACCCTGGTCAATCATAGAAACAAAATTGATTTTACTGCAATTTTCATCGCAGAGGGCAAAATAAAAGGAGTCCATAGAAAGAAAATCATTCAACTTTTGGTAGGCTACATCAATAATATCCTCTATTTTAATTTTAGAAGTACAAGCCAGGCTGGTTTCATATAAAGTAGTTAGAAACTTTACCTTATTGGAGAGGCTTTCCTTTATGCATAAATTAAATGTTTTGGCCACCTCCAATATAAACTGCTCAACTACATTATTTATCTCTATTGTTAAATAGCTAACCTCATCTAAGGCTTCTTTTTTAATTAGAGACAGGATAATCTGCTTGCTTATTAGAAACGCCTGAACAACTTCGTCAAATGAAAAACCTTCTTCAAACCTTTTCCGGGTGATATAAGAAACAAATACGTTCATCTGAGAATAATGGTCATTAAGAAGGATGTTGCTTAGGGCTTCTAAAACTTTATGGGCAGATTCTTCCAGTTCGCCAAGGGGCTTTTCCTGGTAAGAAATACCACCAGTGGTTTTTGTTTTATAACCATAGGAACGAGATAAGGAATTAATATTATCCTGTATTAGTTTAGCCAGCTTTATCCTCTGCTGATTCAATATAAACGCTCCCCTAGGTGTTCCAATATTTATATATTTTAACATATTAATTAAAAATTAGATAATTTATTATAGAATTTATATCAACAAATCTTCCTTAAAAACTACTGTCTGGTTAGCCAAGTAAGTATCGTTTATTTTTTTAAGAAAATTATCCCTTTCCTCTGGGCAATAAAAAGGTATGAATAAAGCTCCACCACTACCACTAACCCCTACCACAGGGGCCTTCATGGATAAAAGTATTTCTTTCATTGTTCTAAGGTGTGGAGATATTTTATCCAATACCAACCAGAAAGTACTGTTAAGATGTTCAATACTCCCACTTAAGAGAAACTGCTCTGTAAAAGCAGTAGAATCAATATTTAACTTATCCCAGGTGGTGTAAGCAAAGGAAGTGGATATTTTTATACCGCTCAAGATTACAATAAGATAGAGGTTTTGTTTAAGAGTAAGTTCTTCTACAATTTCTCCTCTACCTCTAACTCTAAACAAATTACCGTTATGGAGGAAAAGCGGGATATCTGAGCCAATTTTCAAAGCAATAGTTTGTAGTTCTTCCTGGGTATAGGGATTTCGGGAAATGTTGTTTAAAGCTTGGAGAATTACCGCTCCATTACTACTTCCACCCCCCAACCCACTTTGCTGGGGAATGTTTTTATTTACCTTTATTTTAATTGATTCTGAAACTCTTCCCTGAAAATATTCCCGGGCTAAATAAGCGGTATTGTGATCATTGTCCAAACTGGTGGGGGATAGGGGAGGAATGAATTCTATTCCTACATCGCCGATAACAATCTCTATCTCATCGCTTAAAGAAATAAAGGTAACCAGGGAATCTATCTCATGGTAACCATCCTTTCTCAAGCCTTTTATATCCAGAGTTAGATTTAGTTTAGCTGGAGACCTATATTTCAGGTATGACAACTTTACTTCCTTTAAGAATTTCGGTTAATAATAAAAATTCTTTTAAAGTCAAATCTTCTGCTCTAAGGTTCAGGTCAAGGGTAGCCTTTTTAAAGATGTCTGTTAACACTTCTTTTTTCAGTCCCAACGAAGACATAGATAAGCTGTTTAGAATAGTTTTCCTTTTTTTAGCAAAGCTAAAGCGTATCACTTTTCTTAAATAACTATCTTCTTCTTCTGAAAGATTAAACTCCAGTTTGCGTTGTAAGAAAATAGCCCGGGAATTTACCGCTGGGGGTGGGTAAAACACCTGAGGAGGCAGGTCAGTAATGACCTTTAGGTTAGTATATTCTTCACACATCAGGGTTAAAGGTGAGCGCTGTTTTGAACCAGGAGGGGCCATAAGACGGTCTGCGACTTCCTTCTGGATGGTAAATATGGCTTCTTTCCACCACTTACCTGGTAAGAAAAGAAACAGCAGGTGGGATGTCAAATAATAAGGAAGATTTCCTATAAGGTGAGTGGGTACTTGACGGTCAAAGTAAGCTGAGATAGCTGGCAACATTTTCCTTATATCTCCCGTAAGATAGTTAAAGTTGGGATAATGGTTTTTAACTTCCAGGTACCAGGGTATAAAAGAGTTGTCAACCTCAATAGTAGTTAAATTATAACCTGCTTTAAGAAGAGGGAAGCTAAGGGACAGAAATCCACCACCTATTTCCAGTACCGGTTCTTTTTCTGATAGGTTCAAAGAAAAACAAAGTTTTCTGGCAATGTTTTGGTCAATTAGAAAGTTTTGTCCTTTTCTCTTTTGGGGAGCCAGCTTATAATAAGCCATCAGGGTTTTTAGACCCGAAAAAGTTGTAGGCTCAATCATATATCAAATGATTCCCAGTTTTTTACCTACAGTTTCCATTTTATTCAGAGCAAAATCCAGGTCATCACGAGAGTGTGTGGCGGTTACAATTGTTCTCAGGCGAGCCTTTCCCCTGGGAACTGTAGGGAAGGTTATGCTTTGAGCGAAAACTCCTTCCTGGAACAGTTTTTGACTGAATTCGCGAGCAAGGCTGGCTTCTCCGATTATTATTGGGATTATGGGAGTTTGAGAAATACCGGTGTTAAATCCCATTATGGCAAGCCTTCCTTTATAGTAAGTGGTATTCTCCCAGAGTGTATTAATAAGGTGCTCACCTTCAGGTGACTTTAGTATTTTCACAGCGGTAATGGTGGCAGCCACTACTCCAGGAGGGTGGGAGGTAGAAAACAACATCGGCCTTCCTCTTTGTATCAGGTAGTTTACCAATAAGCCACTACTGGCTACATAACCGCCCATAGTTCCCAGAGCTTTAGATAACGTTCCCACCTGTATATCCACCCTACCATGAAGGTTAAAGTGGTCAATTGAGCCCCGGCCATTTCTGCCTAAAACTCCCGAGGAATGGGCATCATCAACCATTAAGATGGCTTCAAAGCTATCTGCAAGTTTAACAATTTCCGGAAGAGGGGCGATGTCTCCATCCATACTGAAAACCCCATCGGTAACCAGCAAAACTTTTCCAGGTTTGAGGTTTCTCGCTTCCACTAATTTTTCCTCCAGGTTTTCCATATCAGTATGTTGATAAACTAATATTTTTGCCCGAGAAAGCCTGGCACCATCTATGATAGAAGCATGATTAAGAGAGTCTGAAACGATGACATCATTTTCTGTTAACAATGCTTGAATAATGCCCAGGTTGGTTGCGTATCCTGATTGGAAAACTAGAGTTGATTCAACTTGCTTGAAATGAGCTAATTCTTTTTCCAGCTCCATATGCAACTGTAAAGTACCAGCAATAGTTCTTACGGCACCTGAACCAACCCCTAATTTTTCGGTAGCCTCTATGGCTGATTTAATCATCAGCGGGTGAGTATTAAAACCGAGGTAATTGTTTGAGGATAAATTCAAAAGCCTTCTGTCACCAATATCTACCCAGGGGCCCTGGGGAGATGAAATTACTTTCAGATAGGTTAAAAGATTTTCTTCTTCTAACTGTTTCAAATTACTCATAAGAAACATTTCCAGGATGTTTTTCATATTACTGCACCTCCATCAGGTTATTCAAAATTATTTAAGTACTACCACCTTCCTTTTATAAACCGTTAAAGTTCCGGATTCAGGATTATCTTACCTGACCTTCCCTGAGACATAACCTCCATAGCTTTATCAATTTCGGATAAGGGGAATCTATGGGTAATAAGGGGAGATAAATCTATTTTTTTATTTTCTAAGAGGCTTAGAACTTCGTACCAGGTGGTAAACATCTGGCGACCGATAACCCCGTGTAAGGTTATGCCTTTAAATATTATATCATCAGTGATATTAAGGGAAATGTCGGAAGTTGGTAAACCAAAAAAGACCATATGGCCACCTGGTTTAAGAGCTTTTAGTGCATCATTTATACCGAGGGGATGTCCTGACATATCAAAAGATACATCCACACCCTCTCCCCGGGTAGCTTCTTTGGCAATGTTTAACAGATTAAGTTCATCGGGTTTAATCACTAAATCCGCACCTAAATTCTTAGCTAGGGTAAGGCGATAATCGTTAAGTTCAGATACTATCACTTGGGAAGCTCCATAGCCTTTTAAAACCAGGAGAAGTAAGAGGCCCAGGGGTCCACCACCTACAATCAATACATTTTTACCAGAAACCTGGGTTATGCTGGCTGCATGGACCGCATTCCCCAGCGGTTCTTCCAGGGGTAAGAATTCATCAGGTACTATCGGTGAGTTAACTATCAAATTAGTTTCCGGTATAGACACAAATTCAGCGAAGGACCCATTACAGTCTATTCCCAGAATTCTGGTTGAACTACACAGGTGAGCTTTTCCCTGGCGACAGAGAGTGCAGGACCAGTCAACAATATGGGTCTCAACCGCTACTCTATCCCCGACCTTAACCTGGGTCACTTCGCTTCCTGTTTCCACCACTATGCCCCCCATTTCGTGACCAGTAATCAAGGGAGGTTTTATCCTGCTACGAGCCCAAACATCCGACTTATATATGTGTAAGTCAGTGCCACAGATAGAAGAGTAGCTAACTTTTATTAGGGCTTCATTTTTGGAGGGGGTAGGTTTTTCTACTTCCATTAAACTAACTCCCGGTTCAAAATTTCTTTTTACAAGAGCTTTCATAGCTACCTCTCGGGTTTAAAAACTTCCCAGGTTATGGCTTAGGGAAATATCTTTCATGGTAATTAAGCCCCTGGGAGCGCTCAGGACTTTGGGAATGCAGTTAACAGCAATAGAAGTAGTAGCGATATCACCTGGCGTTCCACCGGGGATAAGTAGTTTAAGGGATGGTTCGCCGGTGATTTCAATCAAATCATGTGGGTCAGTAGCATTAAGAAAGGCGTTGAATTCAAGCTTTATAAGTTCTTTTCCTTCCTGGTTAAGGGCCGTACCCACCTGGTATAAACCCCTTACTTTACCAGCTTCTACTTCCACATGTTCGGTTTTAATTAACACATCAGTAGTTACCGGGTCAATGGTTTCAATGTAACTGGCTATGTTCATGCCTAAAGAGGTGGCTACGAAATATACAGATTCTTCTAAACCAACATGTCCGAGGCTACCCTCAGCCACCCTTCTTTTAAACTCTTCTATAGACAAACCTGAACCTATTTTAACCTGGAAAGGACCTCTCCTTTTAGCTGCGTCCATCAGTCTTAAAACCCGAATATGGTTAACTTTTTTTAATACTGAAGTTAAAAAGAGTGGTAGAGAATCCATCAAAAAGCCAGGATTAACCCCAGTCCCCAGAACAGTTACCTGGTTTTCTAAAGCTAACTTATTAAGTTTCTCTACTATTTCCTTATTTTTAATAAAAGGAAAGGACAACTCTTCGGTAGTAGAAACCACATGTAGCTTTAGTCTAATGATTTCTTCCAGCTGAGAATGTATCTGGGGAATGTATGATTGGGTAGTGTGGGCTACCACCTGCACTTTATCCAGGGGAAGCTCTGATAAACTACCCTTAACCGGTACGCCAAGAGGACCTACACCTATAACCTCACCAAGGTCTTTGCCAAGATATTGGGGGTTGATGTCCACACCACCCACCAGAGTTAGCTCCTTTTTTTCACAGATTGTTCGAGCTATCCCCTTTCCTATGGGACCAAGACCGAATTGTACTACACCAATGGGATGCATAAAAACCTCCTGAAAAATATATAAAATATTAAATTATATGATTGAACTATTTTAGGCTTCCTTTCCATA
This sequence comes from Candidatus Psychracetigena formicireducens, assembly GCA_018725175.1. Classification (GTDB taxonomy): domain Bacteria; phylum Coprothermobacterota; class HKB111; order HKB111; family HKB111; genus Lithacetigena; species Lithacetigena formicireducens. The sequence goes on along the minus strand of QLTX01000002.1, from coordinate 22,158 downwards.
AATTTCTAAGAAGTATTTAAGAGTCCGATGGTAACTTTTTTCAGCTTCGGCTGGGAATAAACAACCGGGTAACTGTTTTTTAGACCAATGATAGGATATGCATTCACAGCATTTACCTTTGCGAGAGCAGTTATTATATGAACAGGAACATTTTTCTAAATTTTCATTAATAGGACAGTCCATTAAAACTTCCTCCAGTTAAAAAATAAACAACAAACATCATAATTATATAACATTAAATGATAAAATTTATTATGCCGGTGTGGCTCAATGGTAGAGCAGCTGAATCGTAATCAGCAGGTTGGGGGTTCAAGTCCCTTCACCGGCTCCAGGAATATGAATGGTACTAAATCCTTCAATTTTGTTGCACCTACAAAAGAAGTGGAATCTCTATTATTAATTCCAAACTATATTCACGGGTCAACAAGCGCCAAAGCACCTGTTATCAGGTAGAGTTTCAGCAGGTTTTATAGCTGTGATATAATTAAAAGTTATCATTGATACTTATTTAAGAGGTTGCTTTTGAAAAAGATTGTAAGTGTTAGCCTGGGTTCTTCTAAAAGAAACTATTCTGTGGAATTAGAAGTTTTAGGTGAAAAAGTATATATTTCTCGGGTTGGAACCGATGGTGACCTGGGTAAAATGATGCAACTGATAAAACAACTTGATGGTGAAGTTGACTCCATTGGACTGGGAGGTACAGATTTATACCTTCAGGCTGGTAGGAAAAAGTATGTTATTCTTGAGTCATTAAAATTTAAAAAGGCCATTAAGAAATCATTTGTTACTGATGGTTCCCTCATTAAGGCAGTTTGGGAGAAGAAAGTGGTAATTAATTTAATTGAGGAAGGAATTATTTCAGCAAACTCCCGGGTTTTAGTTACCACCGCCCTTGATAGATACGGAATAGCGGAAGCCTTTTATAATATGGGGTGTTCAGTGGTTTTTGGGGACTTTTTATTTGCCCTGAACTTACCCTTTCCTATGAGGACGCTGAAAGCCGTCAATATTGCGGCTGCAGTGTTACTGCCTATCTTAACTCATCTTCCCATCAGGATGCTATATCCGGTAGGGAAGAAGCAGGAGGAAGTAAAACCAAGGTATGAACATTTTTTCCACTGGGCGCAGGTCATTGCTGGCGATTTTCACCAGATAAGGAGATATGCACCTTTCAATTTAGAAAATAAAATTATTTTAACCAACACTATTACCTCAGAAGATGTGGAAATGCTTAGAAACCGCGGTGTTTCCTTGTTGATTACTACCACTCCCCTTTGGGAGGACCGGTCTTTTGGTACTAATGTATTAGAAGGTTTAATGGTAGCTTTTTTAGGAAAACCTCAGGAGAAAATCACAAAAGAAGAGGTAGAAGAGTTTCTACAAAAAATCTTAATAAAACCCCGGATTGAAAAACTGAATTAAAAGGATAATTAATGGAAAAATTTGCTTTTATTTTACACCCGATAAGCTACCAGGACCTAACCAGGAAATACAGTTGGGCTAACTATCTTCCTTCTTCCCTGGTGTTGGAATATGTTAAGAGAAAAAAACCATTTATCGTTTCCCACATTAAGGGAATTAAATCTACTTTTACTGGAGAAGAAATTGAAGGTTTTTTCATTGCCTGCCCCCTGATAACCCAGCAAATGGTGGATTTACCTTTACCATATGTATATAACAAAATAATTGAGTCCGGAAGATTAGCTCAAGAAGCTGGGGCAAAAATTGTAGGACTGGGTGCCTTCACCTCGGTAGTAGGAGATGGGGGTATCACCATAAAAAAACACCTGGATATTGATATAACTACTGGAAATAGCTATACAGTAGCTTCAGCTATAGAAGGAACTTATGAAGCTTTAAAATTACTGGAGGTGGAGGCAGAAGGAGCTACCTTAGCAGTAGTAGGAGCAACCGGGTCAATAGGAAAAGCTGTAGCTTTATTGATGGCGCCGTCTTTTAAGAAAACCTACCTGGTTGGCAGAAATGCTGATAAAACTAAGGCATTAATTAGTAGTTTTCAGGACAGAAATCTGGATATTACCTACACAACCTCCATTGTAGAAGGAGTAAAAGAAGCTGATGCCATAATTACAGTTTCCAGCGCCGTAGAAGAGGTTATCCACCCCGAAATGTTAAAACCTGGGTCAGTGGTATGTGATGTTGCCAGGCCCAGAGATGTTTCACCCAAAGTTGCTAAAGCTAGAAATGATGTATTGGTGATTGAAGGAGGAGTTGTTCAGGTTCCAGGAAATCCCTCGTTTAACTTTAATTTTGGTTTTCCTCCCGGGTTGGCTTACGCTTGTATGTCGGAAACTATGATATTAACTCTAGAAAAAAGGTATGATTCCTTTTCTATAGGAAAGGACCTGGATATAGAAAAAGTTAAAGAAATAAGTGGATTTGCCAATAAACATGGATTTAAACTTGCTGGATTCAGGTGTTTTGAAAAAGTATTGAACTCCAGTGATATTTATAAAATAAAAGAAAATGCTATAAAGAACAGAAGGAGGTAGTTTTAATGGTTGATAATAAAGATGTATATATAACTCAGCAAGGACTGACTCGTTTAGAAGAGGAACTGGAATTTTTAAGGACTGTACGAAGAAAAGAAGTAGCAGAAAGAATTATTCAAGCTAAAGAGTACGGAGATATCACCGATAACTCCGAGTACGAAGAAGCAAAGAACGAACAGGCTTTTGTTGAAGGCCGTATCATGGAGATTGAAAAGATTCTTCGGGTGGCTAAAGTTTTAGAGTATAAAGATGTAATTTCAGATTCAATTACTATTGGAAGTAGAGTAGTATTGAAAAGCCTGGATTCTAAGAATGAGGAAGAGTATGTAATAGTGGGAAATGTGGAAGAAGTTGACCCCCGGCGTGGTTATATTTCTGCTAATAGCCCGCTCGGTCTTGCTGTAATTAACAAAAAACCAGGAGATCAAGTTTATTTTGATGCTCCAATTGGTAGATTAAATTATGTAGTTCTGGAAATAAAGAAAGGTTTAGATGGACGAGAAACAACAGAGGCTTAATAAGCTTAATCGTTTAGTTCAGCAAGGGATAGACCCTTATGGTCATCCTTTTCCTGATACTGAATCTATTCAGCATATTAAAGCTGATTTTTCCGAGAAGGAAAATGTAGAATTGGTTCACAAAATTGGCGGAAGAGTGATGGCTTTCCGGGACCATGGCAAGTCGGTATTTCTGGATATAGTTGATGAAACTGGTAGAATCCAGGCATATATCAAAGAAAGTACAGCTAATCCTGACGACTATCATTTTTTTAAGGAAGTGGTGGATGTAGGTGATATTCTTGGCTTAAAGGGCCCACTATTTAGAACCAAAAGGGGAGAAATCACCCTGGAAGTCAAGGAGTGGCACTTTCTGGCTAAAGCCTTACTGCCTCTCCCTGAGAAATGGCATGGCTTAAAAGATATAGAGCAAAGATACCGCTATCGCTACCTGGATTTATTGGTTAACCCAACGGTTAAGGAGAATTTTGTCAAGCGAAGTAAAATGCTGGAACATATTAGAAACTATCTTTATAAAAATGATTTTCTTGAAGTTGAAACACCGGTTTTACAGAGTTTAGCTGGGGGAGCCTTAGCTAAACCATTTATTACCCATCATGAAGCCTTGGATATGGATCTGTATCTAAGGATAGCCCCTGAATTGTATTTAAAAAGATTGGTAGTCGGTAGTATCTATAAAGTTTTTGAAGTTAGTAAGAATTTTCGTAATGAAGGTATCTCTACCATTCATAACCCGGAGTTTACTATGATTGAGATTTATTGGGCTTTTCAGGATTACCGAGCTATGATGAAATTAACCGAGGAAATAATAAAGTATGTTGTTAAACAGCTTCTTCCTGATGGCAAAACCGTTTGGGAAGGAGTAACTATAGATTTTTTAACACCTTTTACTGCTATGGAATTCCGAGATATTTTTTATCAAAAGGTTGGAACGGATATGGAAGAGCTTCGGGACTTAAACCAGGCTAAAAGAGTACTAAAAGCTGAAAGTATATCTCTGAATAGACCTCTAACCTGGGAAAATATAGTGGATAAACTCTTCAAAGAAAAGGTTGAGTCTCAATTGATTAATCCAACTTTTATTACCGGGTATCCGGTAGAATTATCCCCCTTAGCTAAAGAGAGGGCAGACAACCCAAAATATACCGATAGATTTGAGTTGTTTATAGGGGGCATGGAGATAGCTAATGGGTTTACGGAGTTAAACGACCCCTTTATTCAACGGGATAGATTTTTAGCTCAACTTAAAAATAGGGAAAAAGGAGATGTTGAAGCTCATCAGGTTGATGAAGATTACCTTTTAGCTCTGGAATATGCCCTACCTCCTACAGGGGGATTGGGAATTGGCATGGATAGACTAACTATGGTCATTTTAGGTTTAAATTCTATCAGGGAAGTTATTCTTTTCCCTCACCTAAGGCCGCCGGATAAGATATAATATTTAAATGGGCGCCCGTAGCTTAATGGACAGAGCGACGGCCTCCGGAGCCGTAGGCTGGAGGTTCGAATCCTCTCGGGCGCACTAAATAAAATGGAGGTTAGAGAAATGAGAATTGGGTTAGTTACGGATAGTACCGGTTATGTTAGTTTGGAGGATGTAGAAAAATACAGTATTGCGGTTATTCCTCTCAAAATTATTTATCCAGATGGTCAAGTATTTAATGAGACTGCTCTCAATTGGAAGGAATACTTTTCTTCTCTGAAAACAGCAAAGAAATTGCCTACTACTTCACAACCTTCTGCGGGTGAGTTTGAGAATATTTATAAATCGGTATTTGATAAAGGCTGTGACGAAATTCTTTCTATTCATATCTCTTCGGGTATAAGCGGGACAGTTCAATCTGCCCTGATGGCCAGGGAAAATTTTCAGGATAAAAAGATAGAAGTATTTGACTCATTTCACACTGCTATGGGTCTTGGCTTTCAAGTTTTGGAAGCAGCTAACCTTATTAAAGAGAATGCTTCTTTAGCTGATATCCTGTCATGCCTTAGTTATATGAGAGATAACAGTAAACTACTGTTTATGGTGGATACCCTGGAATACCTGCACAAGGGTGGTAGAATAGGTGGAGCTCAGGCTATGCTTGGTTCAATGCTCCAGCTAAAACCCATTCTGACTATTTACAAGAAAGTTGAGACTTATGATAAAGTACGTACTCGCCAGAAAGCTTTAGACCGCCTGGTGGAAGAGATGGAAAAGGAAGTTCAAAAAGCTAAAGGCAGGTTCAAATTGGGAGTGTTGCATCTGGAAGCACCGGAAACAGCCAAATACCTGGAAGAAAAACTAAAGGTTCTGGTTCCTGATATTTCCCTGAGTGTCATTGGTCCATGTGTGGGAACCCATGTAGGTCCTGGTACTGTCGGAGTTTGTATAACCCACCTACCATAAGTAATGATTATTGCCTTAGGAGCAGACCACAAGGGATTAAAGCTGAAAGAAAAAATTAAGTCTTACCTTCAGTCAGAGGGTTACCAGGTAATTGATTTTGGAACTCATTCTGATACTCCAGTAGATTATGTTGATTATGCCAGGGTGGTTGCCCTAACAGTTTCCCGCGGAGAAGCAGAAGCAGGAGTGTTAATTTGCTGGACAGGCATAGGAATGTCTATATCTTCTAATAAAGTAAAAGGCATAAGGTCCTTTGTAGCTAATGATATTTTTTCCGCGCGTTTAGCAAAAGAGCATAATAATACCAATGTTATCTGTTTTAGTGGAGGAATGATAGGTGAAGATTACGCCTTGGAAATTCTTAAAGTTTGGTTGTCTTCATCTTTTATGTATGGAAGACACGAATTAAGGTTGTGCAAAATAACTGATATAGAGGAGGGGGAATAATATGAGTAGAGTGTTTATTAATAACCATCCGGTAGTTCAACATAAACTTACCATTTTAAGGGATAAAAATACCGGTTCCAAGGAGTTTAGAGAACTAACTTCCGAAATAGCTCAATTTTTAACTTATGAGTTCACCCGGGATTTAAAAACCCAGGATGTGGAGATAGATACTCCACTTTCAAAAATGAAAGGTTGCTATATAAACCTTAAAGATATAGTAGTAGTTCCGATTTTAAGGGCAGGAACCGTGTTAGCTGAAGGCATACTTAAATTGCTACCTACAGCTAAAGTAGGGCATGTTGGTGTTTACCGCGACCACCAAACTCTAAAACCGATCACTTATTATGTAAAGACCCCTCCCATAATCAATGATTCGCTCTTTATTGTAGTTGACCCTATGTTAGCCACTGGAGGGTCAGCCATTGAAGCCATCAGGCTTATTAAAGAGAGGGGTGCCCGTAAAATTAGTTTTGTGTGTATATTAGCTGCTCCCGAAGGAATAAAAAACTTACATAAAGCTCATCCCGGCGTGGATATTTATACCGCCTCAGTAGATGACTGCCTTGATGAAAGAGGGTACATATTACCAGGTTTAGGAGATGCAGGTGATAGGCTTTTTGGCACAAAATAACTACACTATTGGAGTATTTTTTATAGCTTTTCTCTGTTCAGCCTTACTTACCCCGTTTTCTTTGTATCTGGGAAAAAAATTTAAACTTATAGACTATCCCTCAGCTCGAAAACACCATATCAAACCCATACCCAGGTCTGGAGGCCTTCTATTATTCCCGGTTATTGCCATATTTTCTTTATTCTTAATGGGCACAGGTAATAGGGAATTAATGGGAATTCTTCTGGGAGGAACTGTTATTTGGCTAACTGGAATCCTTGATGATAGATTTACCTTTCGGGCAAAGTACAAGTTTTTGGGACAGTTTATTGGTGCTTTAATTTTGGTGCTTTCCGGAGTACTTATTAAAGGTATAAATACTCCCTGGGGGTATGTAGACCTGGATGGTCTCAGGCACATTTTAACTATTTTATGGATAGTCGGGATATCCAATGCTATTAATTTTATTGATGGATTAGATGGTCTGGCTGGTGGAGTAGTTATTATATCCAGTGTTGCTTTTGTCATTCTTGCCGAGGGAAGAGGGCTAACCGAAGTTTCCCTGCTTAGCCTGGTTATTGCCGGAGCAGTTAGTGGATTTTTGTTATTTAATTTCCCGCGGGCAAAAATAATTTTAGGTGATAGCGGATCATTAACCTTAGGGTATTTATTAGGAGCTTTAAGTGTTTGGGGAGCTTTGAAAAGAACAACTATTTCGGTATTAGTAGTTTACGCAATAGTGTTAGCTATACCGCTTTTTGATATACTGTATGCTATTATCCGGCGTAAAATTAATGGTGTTCCTATTTCACAACCTGATAAAGGGCATATTCACCACCGTCTTCTTGACCTGGGATTAACCCCCACACAAACCGTTGTCATACTATATTGTATCTCAATTGCCCTGGCTGTAATTGCTGTTTACATTGGAGGAAGACAGTTTGGTTAAAATATTATTGGTTTTTGGTACCAGGCCGGAAGCGATAAAATTGGCTCCTGTAGTTCTTAAAATGAGAGAAACCGGTGATTTTTTCCCGGTAGTTGCTGTGACCGCTCAACATCGGGAACTTCTGGACCAGGTACTGGAGGTATTTAATATTAAACCCGATTATGACCTGGATATAATGGAAGTAAATCAGACACTTTCTGATATTACTATCCGGGCTTTGCGAGGACTAACCCAGGTGATTGAAAGAGAAAATCCAGATATAGTAATGGTTCACGGTGATACTACCACTACTTTTTCCGGTGCTTTAGCCTCCTTTTATAATAGAATACCGGTAGCTCATGTAGAGGCTGGACTTAGAAGTAATTATAGAAGAGAACCTTTTCCAGAAGAGGTGAACAGAACCTTAACCAGTGTAGTTACTGATTTACATTTTGCACCGACCATGCTTGCCAGACAGAACCTTCTCCAGGAAGGGGTTTCCGATAACAACATTATGGTAACCGGAAACACAGTTATTGATGCTCTTATTAAAGCTCTGAAAATGGTAGAAAATCAGGATTGTCCGTATGGGAAGTTATCTTTTTGTCCGGAAAGCGATTATTTGCTTATGGAAGTACACCGAAGAGAAAACTGGGGAGCTCCTATGAGAGAAATTTTCCTGGGCGTAAGAGATTTTTTAGTTAGCAACCCAGATTTGTCAATGATTTTTCCAGTTCATCCCAACCCCTTAATTAAAGAGTTATCATTAGAAATATTTGGAGACTTACCCGGGGTTAACCTGATTTCGCCACTCGGTTACCTGGACTTTGTAAGGGCAATGCGTGATGCCCGACTTATCGTAACCGACTCAGGAGGTATTCAAGAGGAATCCTCGTATTTGAAAAAGCAGGTAATTCTGGTTAGAAGGGTGACCGAAAGACCAGAAGGTGTGGAGAGCGGGTTTATTAATGTAAGTGGGGTAGAAAGGAAAGGTATAAGAAAAAGTATTGAAAAAGCTTATAAAATGTCTTATGATAGTATAGTGAATATTAATAATAATCCCTTTGGAGATGGTACTGCCTCATCAAGAATTGTCGCAGGGATTCAATGGTTTTTAGGAATAAGTTCCGAGAAACCGCAAAATTATTTAGCAGAAGGAGGATAAACTGGTGATTAGAGTTCAGGGAGGAGCAAGACTTTCCGGAATAGTCAAGCCATCAGGAGCAAAAAACACTACTTTGCCAATTTTAGCTGGTGTTTTACTAAAAGAAGGCGAATGGGTTCTAAATAATTTTCCTCTCGTTCAGGATACCTTGTTTATGATAACCCTTTTAGAAGAATTGGGTTGTAAGGTAAAAGTTAAAAAAGCTAAACATCAAGCAGTCATCAAGGTTCCTACCAAATTGAATATTTCTATTGAAAACAATATTTTTTCCTCCTTAAGAGGTTCTATTTTTTTGCTGGGCACCCTGTTAGCTCGTGAAGGTGAAGCGATTATGCCTTACCCAGGTGGATGTAATATTGGTCAAAGACCGATTGATCTGCATATCAAGGGCTTGGAAGCGTTAGGGGTCAAATTTGACCTGGCGTCTGGATTAATCCACGCTAAAGTAGATGGTAAAGTAGCAGGTAGAGTATATCTTGACTACCCGAGTGTAGGAGCTACGGAAAATCTAATGCTTTTTGCTTCTTTAATACCCGGTGAAGTTACCATTGATAATGCTGCTCAGGAACCGCAGGTAGTAGATCTGGGGAATTTTTTAAAAGCCAGTGGAGTTAATATTTATGGGGTGGGAACACATAGCATTAAAATAAAAGGACCCAGGAGATTCAACCCCATCATGTTTTCTATCCCTTCCGACCCACTGGAGGCGGGAACTTTTTTAATTGCTTCTACTATGACCGGAGGGGACATAACGGTTAAGGATGTAGAAGTAAAATTTCTCAACCCTCTCCTTTACAAGCTCGGCGAAGTAGGAGCGGATGTTAGAATGCAAAATGCTACTACGGTAAGGGTTATCGGTAAATCAAGACCTCAGGCAGCAAATATAAAAACTTTACCTTTTCCTGGTTTCCCTACAGATTTACAGCCCCAGATGACCTCCTTGCTGGTAATAGCTGAGGGGGTTTCATTAGTGGTGGAAACAGTGTTTGAAAGTCGTCTGCAGCACTTTAGAGAGTTAAATAAAATGGGAGCCCAGGTAACTGTTGAAGGTAGACAGGCAATCATCAGGGGGGTGGAAAAATTACAGGGAGCAGAAGTTGTAGCTACGGATATTAGAGCTGGTAGCTCTTTGATACTGGCTGGGCTGGTAGCAGAAGGGGAAACCAAAATTCTGGATGATTTTCACGTTCACAGGGGTTATGAAAACCTGGTTGAGAAATTTAGTAACTTAGGAGCGAAAATAACCTCACAAATTGTTAATAAGGAGATGTTGGCTAATGAGCAAGAAAAAGTTTAACCTACTGGATGCTGTAATTGTGCTGATTATACTGATAGGGTTAGCTTTGGGAGGTTATAAGGTTTTTTACCAGCCTCCAGTAGAAAATGTTGCTTTTACCCCTCAGATTGTAGAAGCACTATCCTTGCATCAGTTTCCTGAAGTAGTGGAAAATTTTGCTTTAGGGGATAAAATTATTGATGCTACCGGTAGAGAGGTTATGGAAATAGTGGAGATAGCTGTAGAAGACAGTTTTATGACTGTTTTCGCTGCTGATGGTAAAATCCATTGGAGCAGGCATCCAACTATGAAAAGCTTGAGATTTAAAGCCAGAATTATAGTACCTACCCCTGCTGGGGTTCTCGTATATAACCGAATTCCTATAAAGGCTGGTGCCAGAGTTCCTCTGGAAACAAATCGGGGAAGAATAGAAGTTACCATTCTTTCAGTAAATCCCCATCCCTAAATTATGAGCTTAATCTCAGAAAAGAGTGAGAGTCTAAGAAGCTCATTGGCTTTAAATAGTACCATTCTAATGTTGGGGATAGTATTAGGAAGAATCTTTGGATATGTTAGAGATGTTGTAGTTACCTATTATTTTGGAAAGTCATATATAACTGATTCTTATATGGTAGCTTTAACCTTCCCCTTGCTTTTAAACTCTTTTCTGACTGGAGGAGTTATAGTTTCATCGTTTGTCCCGGTACTTTCTGGAGAAAAAGGCAAAAACTTTTCCATCCTTTCTAACACTCTAACCCTGGGTTTATTTATAACAGGAGCAGTTTTCTCTATATTGTCTATAATTTTTGCACCTTTTATCACCAATATTCTGGCACCTTCAATGGCAGATGATGCTAAAGAGTTAACCATTTTCCTTCTTAGAATTGCTTCTGTGGGTATACCTTTCCTGGTTGGAGCAGGCGGTTTTATGGCTACTCTGCAATGCCGTGGTGATTTTAAGTCCCCAGCATTATCAGGCCCTATTTTTAATGGCTTTATTGTGCTGGGAATTATTTCACTTACTTCACTCATTAGCATCAGTAGTGCCCCTATAGGGTTGATTATGGGTTCAATTGTTACCTGGTTATTTTTAGGATGGGGACTATTAAGGATTAAACATGATTTCAAAGCAAGTATCAACTTCCAAAATCCTGGAGTAAAGAAAGCAATGATTCTCAGTATCCCTGTGCTTCTGGGACTGACCATTTACCAGGTGAACCCAATCATTGAAAGGGCCATAGCTTCGTCTCTGGAGGTAGGGGCGATAACTGTTGTTAGCGTGGCTTCCAGGATTATCCAGCTTCCCTACGCCCTGTTTGGATTAGCAGTATCTACAGTACTGCTTCCTACACTTTCTCGAAGCGCAGCCAACTCTGACTTTCAGTTATTAAAGAAAGATTTGTCCTGGGGGGTATTAAATACCTCTTTTTTCCTTTTACCCTCAGCGGTGGGAATTTTCATGCTTAGTTATCCCATAGTAAGACTACTATTTCAGTGGGGAGAATTTACTCCTTCTGCGGCTTTTATAACTGCCTCAGTATTAAAAGTTTACAGTCTGGGGGTTTGGGCACATGGTACTAATTCAGTGCTTATCAGGGCTTACTATTCATTAAAAGAGCCAAGGGTCCCTACATTTCTTGGAGCCCTAACCATCTTGCTTCAGATCATTCTCTATTATATTCTTTCCCGATACTTTGGTGTTTTAGGTTTAGCAGCGGGGTCATCTATTGGGGCTTTCGTACTTCTATTTTTATTAATCCTCTTCCTAAGACCGAGATTAAAAGGCTTGGGAATCAGGTTAGGATTTAAAGAATTAATCAAGGGGTTTATAAGTAGTGGATTTATGGTTATAGCCCTACTTATTATTTCTCCCTACCTTATCTTCCCCAAAGGGGATATTACCCTGAGCTTTCGCTTGCTGGAAGTAATGGGGAATATCTTGATTGGTGTCACCGTTTATTTTGTCTCCAGCTACCTGTTAAAATCAGAAGTGCTTATATCTTACCTTCAGGTTATTAAAAAGGGGTTAAAGATTGAAATTAAATAAACAACTAATAATAAACTTACTGCTTATATTCCTGCTAATAGTATTTGTTTATAATCTATTTGAAGTAATTAATGTTGTTAATTCCTTTTCCCTAAAGTCGCCGGGAATCATTTACGAAGAAGGGAAAATTCCCCCTGTATTGAATATCCTGGTAAGTGGACTGGACTCTGCCGGTAATAATGGTAGTAGGCTTGGGGTAGAACCTGCCCGAGCAGATGCTATTCTGTTAGTTTCCCTGAATATTAAGGAAGAATTAGTGAATATTATCTCTATTCCCAGGGACACCAGGGTAGAGATAGAAGGACATGGGGTTCAAAAAATCAACCATTCACGTTCTTTAGGGGGAATCAGTTTACTGATGGACACAGTTTCTAAGTTGCTGGAGGTGGATATTGACTATTATTTTGAAGCTGATTTTTATGGTTTTAAGATGCTGGTTGACGAATTAGGTGGAATTTATTATACAGTAGGCCGAGAACTCAAGGATACCTTAACAGTACCACCCATATTGGTACCTGCTGGAACCTATAATCTTAATGGTGACCAGGCGTTGGGTATAATACGTTACCGAAATTATCCTCTGGGAGATATAGGTAGGATAAAAGTGCAACAGGATTTATTCAAAGCTATTGTAAACGAGTTATTAAAACCAAAAAGGCTGTTACAGGTTGGTTCATTATCCCAAATTTTTTACCAATATGTAAAAACTGATCTGTCCTATAAAAATCTGGTGTCAGTGGCATTATCCTTGAGAAATATCCAGATAGAAAAGGTGAATTTTCTTACTCTCGCAGGCCACCCTTCTGCAATTGGAGGGGTTGGTTACTGGATTATAAATGGCAATGAACTTATTCAACTTAAAGAAAATAGTATTTTTAGAAGATAGTTTTGTTCTAAAAAAAGTCCAGGAAAGTTTCATCCTAAACTGGTTGAAAAATAAACCAGGCTTTCCTTTGCTTCATTTGATACCGGGCTCATTTATCTCCAGGGTTTTTGCTTATATAAAAACAGTAATAGAAAACTCGTTCATATATACTTTACTGAATAATTTTTATGAAGCCTGGTTAAGTATATCTTTAAGGTTTCTTATATTGTATATATCACTTTTCCTAGCCTTGGTAATTTTACTTTTAATTTATATTACTGCTATCCCACTGATTTTGTATTTGTTTTTAATAATGTTTTCTCTATTACTGTTTTCCCTATACCTGGCTTATCCTCGCCTGGATATTGAGAACAGCTGGATATTTAGGAACCTGGAGAATTTCTGGGATACCCTGAAGAGAAATATGGTAATTATTTTCTGGTCCTTTTTCCCATTCCTGGACATCTTTTTCCGACGTTTTACCCCTCTAAAGGGAGCCTGGGATGAATTATTTTTAGTTTCTTTCCTGATTTTAGGATTAGCCGTTGGCCTTAAAAATAAAGTAAAACTATCACCTTTCGCTTTTTATTTAATCTTTTTTTACCTAATAATCTGGTTTAGCGCTTTATTATCACCATACCCACTTTCCATCAATATTGAGGGTGTACGCAGCCTAGTTTTTCCCACCCTCCTTTTCTTTATCGCCTATGTTTTTCTTAAAACCAGCGGTAGTGTAGAAGTAAGCTTTTCTGCTATTGCTCTAAGCAGCATGTTTTTAGGAATAATTGGCATTGCCCAGTATTTCCTGGGAATAGAGATGCCTCCAGGCTGGGTGGATATAGATTATGAAGCCTTAGTAATAAGGACACGAGCCTTTTCCATAATTGGTAGTCCGAATTTTCTTGCAGCTTACCTACTTTTTGGGATAGGCACCTCAATCTCTTTGTTACTGGTTAAAAAACATTATTTAAGCAAAATATTCTGGTTTATGGTATTTATTACCACAATCTTATCCTTATCCTTTACTTTTTCCCGTGGCGCCTTCCTGGCTCTGGGAGCTTCTATTGGGTTATTAAGTGTCCTGGTGGAACCATTTTTAATAATACTGCTGGGTATCGGCGGGTTACTTTCTTTTTTGATTCTGCCTTCTCTGGTTTACCGAATGTTATTCCTTTTTTCTCCTGAATATCTGGAAAAAAGTCTTATGGGAGGTGGAAGATTATTTCGCTGGCTGATGGCTTTAGATTATATAAAAGCTAACCTATTACTGGGTAGCGGTCCTGGCACTTTTGGGGGTGGACCAGCTATTAAGCACGGATTTTTTCAGGGTATATCAGTGGATAGTTCTCATCTAAGAGTTTTAGCAGAAACCGGGATATTAGGATATTTAGCTTTTGTCGGTCTTTTCCTATATCTATTCCGGTATGGTTTTTTTATTATAACTACCAGTAACTATTTCAGTAAAAAAGTGCTGTCTATAGGAGCATTGATAACCCTATTGGCATTTTTTCTCCATAGTATGGTAGAAAATCTCTGGGATGCTCCGGGACTGGTATTCTTTTTTACTTTGTTATCTGCCACCCTGGTGTATATAGCTGAAGAAGAATGCCCGACATCCTGATGGTGGCTTATCATTTTCCTCCTGATGGGGTAGTTGGTGCCCAGAGGGTTGCTAAATTCTCTAAGTATCTCAGAAAGTTTAAGTGGAATATTAAAGTAATTACCGTCAAAGAAAAATACTACTCTTATAAAAATCCAGAGTTACTAAATGATTTAGCAGGAGTTGAGATAGTTAGAACCGACAGGCTACCTTCTTTTATCCCAGGGGTGAACGAAGAAGGATTTTACTGGTGGCCACTACTCTGGTTTAGCCTGAAAAAAGAATTACGAAAACAAAAGCCGGATATAATTTACTTTACCGGTGGACCTTTTTACCATTGGATATTAGCCTGGTTAATAAAAAAAATTTATCATTTACCCTATATTTTAGATTTCAGAGACCCCTGGTCTTTAAATCCCTATAGAAAAAAACGGGTTACCTCATTTTCCAGGTTAGCTCATTGGCTGGAAAAGAAACTGGAACCTCTAATTATAAAAGAAGCTGACCTAATAGTTAATGTAACTGAAGAAGCTACCGCTATGTACCAGGAAAAATATAAATATATAAAAGAGAAACAATTTGTCACTCTGCCCAATGGAGTTGACAGAGAGGATCTTTCCGAGATAGGAGAAGGAATAAACTTTACCCCCTTTGATATAGTATATACCGGAAAATTTGATAGTTTCAGAAATCCCCGCTCCTTTTTTGAAGCTTATCGGTTATTTATTGACAGGTTTTCCCTTACTACTGCTGATACGCGGTTTGTCTGGGTGGGAATCCCCGAAGAACCAATATTAACTATCATTAAAGACCTAAACTTAAAACAGTATTGCCAGATAGTTGGATTTAAACCTTATAAGGAAGTCTTAAAATACATTAAGGGTAGCAAAATATGTTTGTTAATAGCTGGAGAACATCCTTACGAACCAACAACTAAGATTTTTGATTATATTTTCCTGGATAAATATATTATTGCTCAGGCTTTACAGGGTGGTTTCGTGTTTCGTGTTCTTAAAGAGTACGGCAAAGGTGAACTGGTTCCCTTTTTTGACAGCAAAGCGATGTTAAATGTCCTGGTAAAAAACTATGAGAATGGTTGTCAAAAAATACCAGTAAATGATTCCCTAAAAAATAGATTTGATCGCGAACATATCTCTTTTGAGCTAAGTAACCTGATGTTAGAAGCGATAAAAAGGTATTTATGGAGAAAATAAAGGTTGCTCACCTTATCGGGGGTGGCGATGTTGGGGGAGCAAAGCAGCATTTACTGACTCTTCTATCTCACCTTAATAAAGAAAAATTTCTTCCCTCGGTTATAGCATTGGGAGATGGTATCCTGGTTAAAGAGGCTAAAGAAATGAATATCAAAACACACGTTATACCTTATAAAGGAGTATTGTGGTGGAAGGTATTAAAACCTCTGAATGAGGTAATCAATCGAGAAAAACCGGACATACTGCATACGCATGGTGTGAGAGCCAATTTTTACGGAAGGGTTGGTTGCCTGGGTAAGAAGAAAACCAGGGTGATTACTACCATACACAGCATTCCTTTTTATGACTATGCTAACCCTATCTGGGGGGTAGCGGCTACTCTGGTAGATACCGCTACCTCTAAAATGGTTGACTCCTTTGTAGCTGTATCTAAAGCTGTTTTGAACCACCTTTTGAAGAGAGGTATTCCTTTAAGTAAAATAGAAGTCATTTATAACGCTATTGATGAGAGAGAATTAGCCTTAACTTCAGAAAAAACTACTACAGTACCGGTTATCGGCACTGTTGGCAGGTTAGTTAAGGTAAAGGGTCATGTTTACTTATTGGAAGCAATACCCGAAGTTATAAAAAAATATGGGCCGGTGGAAGTAAGGTTTATTGGTGCTGGTCCCTTAAAAGAATACCTAACCTCAGTTGCCCGTAAACTTAATATTCAGGAACAGGTTGTTTTTACCGGCAGAGTAAAAGATGTTTATAAAGAGATTTCGCAATTTACTATTGGTGTTTTTCCTTCTCTCATGGAAGGGATGGGTTTAGCGGTTATTGAGACCATGGCTATGGGAATTCCCATTATTGCTTCCAGAGTAGGGGGGATTGAAGAGGTGGTAGCTCACGAAAAAACCGGTCTTTTGGTAGAAAGAAAAAATCCATCAGCTTTATCTAACTTAATTATAAATTTATTAGAAAATGAAAATTATAGAAAGAAACTCGGTCAAGATGGCAGGAAGCAAGTGTTATTAAGGTTCAATCTAAACCATATGTTAGAGAGAACCGAATGGCTATATATAAAAACTAAGGATGGAGTAATGGGAAATGAATAATATTGTTGTAGTAGGTTTGGGTGCGGTGGGGCTACCCCTGGCTTTGTGCTATGCCCTAAAAGATTGCCTGGTTTACGGAGTGGATTCTAACCAGGAACATTTAAAAAAAATTAAAACCTGCACTATTGATTTTCAGGAAGATGATAATGGTAAAAAAATTAACGAGATAATCAGGGAAGCAACCGAAAAAGGTAATCTGGTACTGAGTACGGATATCCCCGAAATAACCCAACCAGGCACTGTGATAATGGTGGTTGTACCTATAAATGTAGAAAACGGTAGTTTGAATATAAACACAGTTTCTCAGGCTTTAAAAGATGTAGGTAAAAAACTAAAACAGGGAGACCTGGTGATTATAAGAAGCACCGTTTTTCCAGGCTTTTCCGAAGAGGTAGCCTTGCCCATTTTGGAAAGGGAAAGTGGGATGCAGGGGGGTCAGGATTTTTACCTGGCTTATTCTCCGGAGAGAATGAGTGAAGGGAAAGCCTTTGAGGAGTTAAGGAATATAGACCTCATAGTTGGGGGCATCAATCAAGAAAGCGTTAATCAAGCTATTGCCACCCTTAGAATAATATCTCCAGCCCTAGTCCACGTTGGAAAAATTAAAGAGGTAGAAACTTCCAAAATTATTGAAAACCTGCAAAGAGACGTAAATATAGCCTTAGCTAATGAAATTTCCTATTTTCTTGCCTCTAAAGGCATATCCGGTAAAAACTGTATCAGGTTAGCTAATACTCATAAAAGAGTAAATATGCTTTTACCTGGTCCTGGTGTTGGGGGTCATTGTCTTCCCTGGGCTTATTATTACCTTGGTCATATCACCAGGTCTCCAGAAGAACTTCCGCTTTCCCGGTTATCCAGGCAAATAAACGATTTAACCCCCCAGGTGATAGTTAACCTAATCCAGAATTATATTACAGAATCAAGTTATGACCAGGATAAAATTGCCATCCTTGGGCAAGCCTGGAAAGATTATTCCTCAAATTGCCGCCATAGCCCGGCGGTTAGAGCCAAAGAAATATTGATAGAGAAAGGTTTTCAGGTAGTATCGTATGACCCCATGGCTAAATCTGGACTGGGTGTGGAGGTAGTTAATCTTGAAGATTGTTTGGAGAATGCTTCAGTGGTAATTATACCGGTAATTCAGAAAGAGTTCCTATCCCTGGACGTGGCAAAAATCCAGAGGTTAATTAAACCCGAAGCGTTAATAATAGACCTAAAAGAGCTTTTAAATAAGGAAGAGTTAGTAAGCGCAGGATATAAAGTATTTAGTTTATGAGAACCTATCTCTGGGATGTTCCAGTTGATTTATTTTCTAAGGAAGAAGCATTAGAGTTGGCATCCAGCGTGCTTTCTGAGAACATTTTTAAGCAGGTAGTAACTTTAAACCTGGAAATGTTAGCCTTAGCTCTTAAAGACAAAGAATTTTTAAAAATTCTTAACCAAACTTTTTTGATTATTCCTGACGGGAAATGGATTACCCTGCTTTTGAGAATAGGTAAACAAGTAAATACGGAACATATACCAGGTATAACTTTTGTAGAAGAATTATTATCCCGAAATGAAAAAGTGAAAATATTTTTATTAGGAGCTCGTCAGGAAGTGATAGAAAAAGCAGTGCATAACCTGACTCAGGTTAAAAAATCCACTATTATTGGTTACCATCATGGTTATTTTAATGACGACTTAAAAATAGCTAATACTATCAGTCAACTTTCCCCTGATATTCTAATTGTGGGGATGGGATCTCCCCGGCAGGAAAAATTTATTTTTCATCATAGAGACTTATTTTCTTTCCTAACTGTGGGGGTTGGGGGTTCACTGGATATCTGGGGAGGTTTCGTTAAAAGAGCACCAGTAATCTATAGACAGTGGGGTTTAGAGTGGTTATATAGGTTAGTTAGAGAACCAAAAAGGTATTCAAGGATTCTTGTTACTTTATTCACACTGTTAAAAACAGTTTGTTTCAAAGGTAAGCCATGAAAGTAGTTATATCAGGGTATTATGGGTTTGGCAACATCGGTGATGAAGCTATTTTGAGTGTTTCCATCAACCTTTTAAGGTCTCTCCTTCCAGCGGTGGAAATTACGGTACTCTCGGCTAAAGCGGAAAAAACAGCCTCTCTTTTTCAGGTAAAAGCTATTTCCAGGAACGACTTTTCTTTAATTGCTGCTGAAGTTAAAAAAGCCGACCTATTTATTAGTGGTGGTGGTGGCTTATTGCAGGATGTAACCAGCAGGAGAAGCCTGTATTATTATCTGGCTTTGATCTCCTTAGCCCAGTATTATAAAGTGCCCACCCTATTGCTGGCGCAGGGCGTTGGACCTTTAACCTCTAAAAGCAGTCTAAAACTTTTGTCCTTGGTAATAAAAGGGGTTAAAGGGATAAGCGTGCGGGATAAATCTTCAGCTACCCTTCTTAATACTCTGGGATATAAAGGTAAGTTGTTGTTAACTGCTGATTTAGCCTTTCTTCTTAAACCTGATTATTTGAGGGGAGGCCAGGTCCTGGAAAGCCTAAACATCAAAAATAAACCCTACTTGTTTTTATCACCTTCACGGGCTTTGGGCAGTCCCTCAAAAGTAGAATCTGTAATTCAGGCTGTCCTATTTTTGAAAGAAGAGTACGGGTTAGAGATTTTAGTTGTCCCTTTTTACCCCCGACATGATCATTTTACGCTGGAGCTTATTAAAAGCCGTTTAAAGGAAAGGGCTCATTATATTGAAGATTGTTTTGAACCTGAAGTCGCCTTAGCTTTGGTTGGAAAAGCGGAGATGATTGTCAGTTCGCGTCTTCACCCTATTATTTCAGCGGCTATAACTGAAGTTCCTTTTCTGGGTATCTCTTATGACCCCAAAATAGATAACCTAACTCAAGAGCTTGGTGAAAGATTGACCCTGCAGTTAAGCAAGGTCAATCCAGCCGATATGATTTATAACGCCATTAATATTTACGAGAATAGGATTGAAATTAAAACACGGTTAAAGAGTTTACTTGTGCCCTTAATTGAAAGAGCCCAATTAAATATCAATCTTATAAGAGAATTCATAAATTAAAGGCTTTTAAGTCTGGGATCTAAAACATCCCTGAGCCCATCACCTAACAGGTTTAAACCAAGTACGGATATCATTACCGCTAACCCCGGGAAGAAAATAATCCAGGGAGCAACCCTTATAAAAATCCTTCCATCAGTCATGATGCTTCCCCAGGTGGGAATATAGGGTGGAACACCCACTCCCAGAAAACTCAGAGCTGCTTCAGCCAGAATTGATTGAGCGAAAATGAAACTGGCTTGAATGATAATTGGTGCCAGGCAGTTAGGCAAAATGTGTTTAAAAATAGTTCTTGTGGAGGAAGCTCCCAGTGCCTGGGCAGCTTCTATGTATTCAGTTTCTTTAATAGTTAGAACAACACTTCTTACAACCCGAGCAACTGAAGGGGTGTACACTATGGAAAGAGCGATAATAACATTAGAAAGCTGGGCTCCCAAGACGGCCATCAAAGCGATTGCTAAAAGGATAGTAGGAAAAGCCATCAATCCATCAAGAATACGCATAATTATGGCATCAACCTTAGGAATATACCCGCAAATTAGTCCAAGAATTACACCCATAGTTCCACTCAATAGCGTTACCATGAAGCCGGTAAATAAAGATATACGTGAGCCATAAATGGTTCGGGTATATAAGTCATAACCTAAACTATCAGTACCAAATAAATATGTTCTATTAGGAGGGGTTAACCTATTAACAGGGTCAATAGCCAATGGGTCACGATGGGTAAGTATCGGAGCTAAAATGGCTATCAGAATTATCAGGGATATAATAGTTAGCCCAACCATAATGGAACGGTTTCTTAAAGTCCTTTTAATAAATTTTTTCAGAGGGCTGGGAGCCTGGTAAGTAGAACTTAAAGTATTACTCATCTTTATTCTCCTTAAACATACTTTACCCGGGGGTCTAGGGCTACATATAATATATCAACCAGAAAATTAACGAAGACATATATGAAAGCTATAAACAGTAAAATTCCTTGAACCATGGGGTAATCTCTTCTGGCTATGGAGGCTAATACCGCCTGACCTACTCCAGGAAGGGCAAAAACAGTTTCTACTACAACAGCCCCAGACATAAGGCTTCCCAGAACTAATCCCAGTACAGTGGCGATGGGAATAAAAGCATTTCTTAAAGCATGAACATAAATTACCTTTCTTTGGGTTAAACCTTTGGCTTTAGCAGTTCTGATATAATCCTGGCTTAACACTTCTAACATACTGGAACGAGTCATTCGGGCGATAAAAGTAGATTGAATGAAGCCCAGGGTAAGAGCGGGTAGAAATAAAGATCTTATGGTCTGCCATATCCCTTCGCTTATGGGAGTATATCCTGCTACCGGTAGAATTTCTATATGAACAGCGAAAACCTGGATGAAAATTAAAGCCAGCCAGAAACTGGGGATAGACATTCCCAGCACAGAAAGGCTCATTACCAACTGGTCTATTCGGGTGTTTCTCCTGACAGCTGCGAGAATGCCCATAGATATTCCCAGGGTAGTTGAAATAAGTAAAGACATAAAGGTTAGTAATAAAGTAGGTTCTAATCTTTCTCTTATTGCCTGAAGTACCGGACGGTGTAAAAATATGGAGTAACCAAGATCTCCACGGAATAGTCTGCTGTACCACCTGATTAATTGGATAAATAAAGGTAGATCCAATCCCATTTCGTGGCGAAGCCTATCTACATCTTCCTGTGTTGCCTCAGGTCCTAACATTACAGCAACTGGGTCCCCAGGTATTAAGTTTATCAACAAAAACCCAGATAATCCCACTATCAGTAAAACCGGAAGTAGGGCGATTAATCTCTTGATTAAGTATTCAGTCATTAATTAGCTCCTGTTTATGATATAAAAATGCCGGGGTTAAAGGTTCTAACCCCGGCAAAATTCACTAATAATGGTTTATCTTTCTACCCACACGTTCCACCAGAAAATGTTGAATAATCCCTGGTATCCTTGAACTTCTTTGCGAAGTACATGTAGGAGGAAATAATCCCCAAATTTAATAACTGGAACATCTTCCCAGAAAAGCTGCTTGGCTTTTTCCCAGATAGCAAACCTCTTATTAAAGTCTGATTCTCTTCTCATCTGGGCCAGGTAGTCTCGCATCTGAGCGTTATCATACCATCCTGGCCAAGCAGGGCTAAGGGCTAAATATAGCACCGGATCAAAAGTGATTCCAAAAGCTGTGCTGAAAACATCCCAGAGGGCCGGGTTTGCTCTACGGCTTACCAGGGTTGCCCAGTCAACCACCTCCAGGGATATATTGAATCCAGCCCTTTCCAGTTGTGTTTTAGCAACTACAGCTGCAGTATAGTAAGCGGGGTATGTTTTAGTGGTTAACCAGCGTACTGGCTCACCTCTATACCCAGCTTCAGTAAGAAGCCTTCTGGCTCTTACCGGGTTATTCTGGTTGTACCATTCCTTGCCGG
>QLTX01000199.1 GCA_018725175.1 Candidatus Psychracetigena formicireducens | reverse complement strand
ATCCTTTTATTCCGGCAGGCGCGGGCCCTCGACAATGGTGCTTTTGTTTTCTATCATTATTATGGAGGCTGAATAGTTACAATAAATGTGTATAATAAAAATAAATAATATTATTAATAGGAGGAATTTTATGAAGAGAATTAGACTTAATAAACACTTAACCATCCTGATTGGTTTTGCCTTATTTATCTCCATTATGTTTTTGGGGGTAGATAGGGTTAACCATATCAACAAGGATATATCCCTTCCTACCGAGCGTGTTCGTCTGGCTACCACCACCAGTCTATATGATTCCGGTTTATGGGGAGTACTGGAGCCTATCATTGAAAATGAACTAAAAATAGAACTGGACATTCTTTATGCCGGAACCGGGAAAGCGCTGGAATACGGAAAAAGGGGAGATGTGCACCTGTTAGCTATCCACGACAGATTGAGGGAAGAAAAATTTATCCAGGAGGGATATGGTCTCCAAAGAACTCCTTTTGCCTATAATTACTTCCTGATTGTCGGACCTGAGGGTGACCCAGCTAATATAAATGGGTTGATTGTGGTTGAGGCTTTACAAAAAATACATTCCCGGGGGGAAACTAACCTCGATTTAGTAATATTCGTTTCCCGTGGAGATGACTCCGGTACACATGCGCGCGAAAAAGCGTTATGGAAAATTGCCGGCTTTGATTATGAAAATAATATCAGGCCAAAAAAATGGTATTTAGAAGCAGGAATTGGCATGGGAGCAACTCTGGTTCTGGCTGATCAAAAAAATGCTTACACTATTACTGATAAAGGTACCTACCTTGCTTACAGTAATAGAATTAAATTAGTACCTCTCATTGATAAAGAAAAAGAACTGCTAAATGTTTATTCTTTAGTATCCTTAAATCCTGATAGATTCCCTGCTCTGGATTTAACGAACGCCCAAAAAATAATTAACTTTCTAATATCCGATAAAATGCAGAGAATAATAGCTGAATTTGGGGTGCAAAAGCATGGAACCAGTTTATTTTTCCCTGGAGCTGGAGTCGGTTTTGATTAAAAAAATCAAAACTATTAAATTAGTAGAGTTCAAAAAACAAAAAAAGAGATAGAATTGGCGGAAATCTGGCAGGGCTTTTTAAAAGCAGTAGAACTGATAATTACTTTTGACAGAGAAGTGATGGAAATATCTCTTCGTTCACTGAACATTTCCTTATTGGCAACCTTAATCGCTTCGGTAATTTGCATTCCCCTGGGGGGAATACTCCAGTTCTATTCTTTCACAGGAAAGAGAGCATTAATTAGCTTGATTCAAACCTTTTACAGCGTGCCCACGGTTTTAGTTGGTCTTTTAGTTTTCCTTTTATTTTCCCGGGGAGGACCTCTGGGAGGTTTAAACCTACTTTTTACTCCCACAATTATGGTTATTGGTCAAGCTATTCTTATTACCCCAGTGCTTATCGGGCTTACTATTTCAGCCTTAAGCGGGGTTGATAAATTCCTGAAAGACACCGCCCTTTCCCTGGGAGCTACCAATACCCAGGCTATCATCACCGTTATAAAAGAGGCTCGCTTCTCCATCATCTCGGCTATTTTGCTGGGGTTTGGTAGAGCTATTTCCGAAGTGGGTTGTGTGCTTATAGTGGGGGGAAATATTCGGGGCTTCACTCGGGTTCTCACCACCGCTATTGCCCTGCAAACCCAACGAGGTGAAATAGAGTTATCTCTGGCTTTAGGACTTATATTGCTCCTCATTTCCCTTACCGTTAACCTCTTGCTTAATATTTATCAGCAGAGGAAAGTATGAGCTTAGTAGCAGTAAGCAACCTCGGTAAAAAAATTCAGGAACGGTGGATACTGAAAGATATAAACCTTAAGGTAGAAAGGGGGAAAATATCCGCTATCTTTGGTCCCACAGGTGCGGGTAAAACCACCCTTCTCAGAATAATAGGTTTGTTAGATAAACCCACCGCAGGCTTGGTAACTATAAATGATTTAGAAGTTAAGCCTGGAATTGATAACTCTTTATTAAGAAGAAAAATATCTATGGTTCTTCAGAAACCGGTAGTGTTTAACAGTTCTGTTTGGGAAAACGTGGCTTACGGATTAAGAATCAGAAGTCTAAGTTACGACCTTATCAAGGAAAGGGTTGACA
>QLTX01000198.1 GCA_018725175.1 Candidatus Psychracetigena formicireducens | reverse complement strand
GACAAAGAGAGAAGGGGAAAACATGGGATCGCCACGACTTCTTTCAGAAGTCTCGCGATGACAAAGGGGAAAGGAGATTCTGGATTGCCCCTAGCGTGAGTTTATTAGAAAATCGAGCTTAAAAGAGATACCAATGCTGATTTATCCAGTAAAATCAATAGGTTTGGAGGGTATTAGAATACCATAAATATGTATACACTGATAAATATACAAGAACTACCAGATTACTGTAATTATTAAATACCTTATGATTAGATAATATATATTGCTTAGAACCTTGACAATACTATATAGTTATGATAAAGTATACACTAATATGGCAACATTACAGAAAAGAAAATCCAGAGGACATAATTACTGGTCTATAGTGGAATCCCGGAGGGTTAATGGTAAGCCAAGACCCATTATTCTGGAATATCTCGGTACTGCTGCCAACCTTTTGGAAAGACTAAAAGAAGGTATCCCTAAAGAGGTCCGCAGTTACAGTCATGGACTGGTTGCAATTATGCTGGATATTGCGGAAGAACTCCAAGTGGTACCATCTATCAACAGACACCTAAAGTGTAAGCAGTTGCGGGATGGTTTCACGGTAGGTGGTTCCCTGTTATTGGCTGCTATAGGAAGAGTTGGTAAACCTATCAGCAAAAGGGGCTGGTATGAGGGATGGGCCAGGTATACCAGTCTGTCTTATCTTTTGCGGAGGTCTCTAAATAAACTGGACAGTCAACATTTTTGGGACCAGATGGAGGCCTTCCCGATATCTGCCATTCACCAGGTAGAGGAGGAGATACTTAAATTATTAATAAAAAAAGAAGGAATAACTCTTGATACCCTACTCTATGATACCAGTAACTTTTTTACCTATATTGATTCTAATAACCAAAACTGTAGTCTTGCCCAAAGGGGTAGAAATAAACAAAAGAGGATGGACTTGAGACAATTGGGGTGGTTACTACTGGTATCTCGCCAGGATCAGATTCCGCTTTTTCACCAAGTTTATCAAGGCAACCTTTCCGATAAGGTGGTCTTTAAAGATAATTTTAAGGAGATCCTGGCCAGATTTAAGGCTATTGCCAGTTCACTGGAGAATATCACCTTAGTTTCACTGGAGAACATCACCTTAGTATTTGATCAGGGAAATAACTCCCAGGAAATTTTAAAAAATGTAGATAAGAGTATTTATTTTATTGGTGCCTTATCCCCTTACCAGCATAAAAACTTAATCAAAGAAGCCAACAATAATCTGACTGCTATATCTATAGATGCTGGTAAACTTGAAGGTTATCGGGTCCGTACCAAGATTTGGGAACTTGATCTAACCTGTGTGGTGTATATTTCTGAACAACTTCGTGAGGGACAGATCAGAGGTCTCCAGCAAGATATAAAAAAGATATTTACTAAACTCCATAAATTGAGAGAAAAAATCAAACAACCTACCCAAAAAGGTAAGAAAAGAAGGGAAGATGATTTAGAGAAAAAGATAAAATCATTGATTACATCTTATGTTTCCCCCAATCTTGTCTGCTGGAAACTCGAGCATCTTAAAGAAGATGCCTTTGACCTTGATTTTTGGATAGAGGAGAAAGAGTTTGACCTTCTAAAAGACCATAAATTGGGGCGTCGTATATTAATTACCAATCAACACGACTGGAGTACAGAAGAGATTATCTCAGCTTACTGGGGACAATCCAAGATAGAATCTGCTTTTAAAACAATAAAGAATCCTTTTCACTTAGCTTTGAGGCCGCAATACCATTGGACGGATCAAAAGATAGAGGTCCATGGATTTATATGTCTTTTGGCCTTTCTCCTGGTTATGGTGGCCCATAAGAAGGTAAGGGAAAAGGTGGGATTTACGGGGACACCAGAGGCTCTACTAGAAAAACTTTCTGCTATCCGACTTACCACCTTTATCGAAACTCCCCTACAGAAGAGTAAAGGTAGATACAAAGTAGTTTACCGTCTGGAAAAGATGGACCCTGATATCCAGGCTCTTGCCGAAGGAATAGGTTTGAGCGAATTAAAATTGAAAACCAAAATTCCCTTCAGTGTATACAATTAGAAGTAAGCAATTATCTTTATATATAGAACATTTTAGACTAATTTAAATAATTATTTAATAAACTCACGCTAGG
>QLTX01000197.1 GCA_018725175.1 Candidatus Psychracetigena formicireducens | reverse complement strand
TTCATCAATTTTAGTAACCATAGAGGCTGAGCGTATTCTTGCATAATTTATGGCTTCCTGGACTGGCGGCCCTTCAAAAAGTTTCTTAAGTCCTTTTTTAGTCCTTCCCCAAGAGGTCATCTCAGCGCTACCTTTTAAATAAACATTTACAGCATGCCCAATTAACATGATTTGAAGCTGACTTTGAAGAGCCAACAAAATAGGTTCTAAAATGTTATCAGCCTCTGAACTAAGACTCATTGTTCCACCACCCACTTATAATATAAATTCTCCAGCTCTGCCCAAGGCAAAGCATCATCTACCGCTCTAAAATATCTTCTTATATCCTTAGCCAACAACTCCTCCTGTTTTCCGAAGTTTACTGGATTTGCTGGAAGGTCTTCCCTCTTTTCCAATAACCTTATGGTTTCTGTCAATATTTCCAACAGTTTTTCCAACTTCTATCTCCTCTTTCCCTTTACAATCTGGACAGAGTAATCTGATTATCCCTGCCTCATATTCCACATAGCCCTTGTCTTTACAGGTATTACAATGTCTCCCATTCACTATTTTTCTTAACTACCTTTTGAAATTCCTTCAATATTTTAGCCAACTGTAATCCTTTATCACCACCTGATTCTTGAGCAGATTTCCTAATCTGCTCAATGGCTTGGTTGATATTCTTAACACCAACACTCATCAAAGCCTTCTGAAGGACATCCTCACTATAGGCTAACTCAGGTACCACTGGAATTAAAACTGCAATATTTTTAGCAACTTCAGAAGCCTCCTCAGGTGTAATAGCTGGGAAATCAAAGTCCAGTTTTCTCCCGTCCTCAGAAACGCCTTGATGGTCTAAGATGATATTGCAGATGTCCTTATAGGTATCCAACCAAATAGATTGATAGGACTCAAACATTTTAATCATGGGAAGTTCCACCGTCTTAGCGGTGGCATATTGTCCAGCTCCAACATCCCCGAAATATTGCAAAGGTATACCGAAGGCGGCACAGATTTGAAGTTTTATCATATTACCATCCTGATAAGCATTCTCAGCTCCTGTATCTGTTTTGATAGGCTGTGTATCCGCTCCTAAATTTTCTACTAAAACTGAACCTGCATCAAGCCTCTTTCCGTCATATTCCTGGCGGATTCTCTCCGCCGAACCTGCTCCTCCAGTAACTTTAGTCTTCCAGGCAAAAATCGCTAGAGCTAAAATAACTGCTATCCGAGAAGCTAGAAACTTTCTGTATAGCTTTACCCAGTCTAAGGCGGGTAGGGCTAAGGGCAAGCCATTAGGTTCTCTCTCCAATTTATAAACCAGAGCATTTTCCGTAGCTCTTATCATCTCCCCATGTATATCTGGAGTCCCCTCGTCTCTTTCATTTAACCATGATTTATAATAACCTGCTTTAGAAACTCCTTGAGGGGTTATCCACTCTCGCTTGAAATATCTGATGTCCTCAACATCATCTGGATTGGTAATAACTTCTGTTATTTCCAAAGGCTCAATTCTTCTAACTGTAGCCTGTTTTTTAGCTCCTAGAAAAATAGCAAAATAAATACTACCGTCCCTGAGTAGATTATGTGAGCTTTTCCTCTGTCCAGCGCAGGAGAAAACCGATTTATTAGCTCTAGAACTCCAGAACTCTGCTACTGTTTCAGGAGCCTGCAACCCACTGCCAAAGGTGTAATCAGTCCATAACCTTAGGGCTTGGGTTACTAAAGGGTCGATTTGAGAATAAAAACGAGAACGCTTAATAATTTCCCTCTTTTCTGCTGGACTAAATACTGCTGTTTGAGAAAGTTCAGAAAGGTTTACCCACCCTTTATCCTCGCCTGCCAGCTGGTCTGATATTGATCTAAAGGCTTCTTTCAAAATTTCGTTAAATTCGTCCAACACACAGCCTCCTAATACTCTATCATGTTAACTAGATTTCTACTATCATATATGATAATCTTTTCCTGTTTATCTTTATATCCTTCCTTGCCTATTACCGCATACCTGCAAGCATCCTGCAGGTGGCTATACATATGGGTAGTTTTATCGGTCAAATTACCATTTTTGTCGGTAATGTATCTAAAGTTCCTTTGCTCTTTAATGCCATTAAGACTATCTTCTGTCCAGAATAATTTATATTGTCTAATTTTTTGATGCCCATACTCCACACTCCCAGGTCCCTTTTCTGCCCCTTTTATATTAAAACCA
>QLTX01000196.1 GCA_018725175.1 Candidatus Psychracetigena formicireducens | reverse complement strand
TTCGTCGGCTGATTCGGTTGGTTTGGTTGGTTGGCTCGGGTTGGCCCAGTTCCGGTTGATTCGGGTTGATCCAGTTCGGGCTGATTCGGTTGATTCGGTTGATTTGGTTGGTTTGGTTGGTTCGATTGGTATTAAATCTATTAGAGAGTCCTCATGACCAGTAGGGTTTTTTATTTTAGCCTCTGCGATTCCTTTCCTATTAAGATTACTTATCTGTCTGTTAATGATTTTCGCTTCTTCTGGTTTTAGCGGGATTTTTCTTACTTTGTCTAACGCGCCTATAATATGATCTGTCCCTTCGGCGTTAGGAAACTCCTTAATTATCATATCCATATCATTTGCTCTAAATTTTAAAAGATGAGGAAGGAGGACGGATGGGGCTGCTCTTCCACCAGAAAGTTTTTTAAGTTGTTCTATGTTGTCTCTAGCCTCAAAAACTTTATTTACGGGGCCAAACTTTTTATTGTAAAGATCAAATTCGTTTTTCCGTTGAGCCGAATGAGTAGTCCACGATTTTTGGTCTACTAAGTGTAATTTATCTTTTTCTTTAAGTTGGTTTGCTAAAGCGACTCTTGCCGCAGCGTATCGTGGATCGGTTGCGGGCCCCCTAAGCCTACCTTGATTATCTAATTTGCTTTGGGAAAGCTCGTTAAATTTTTTTGCGGCTTCTTCTGGGGTTAGGTTAGCAAACTTTTCTTCTTGGGCTTTAAGTTCTTTATCGCGAATTTGTTGGAGAGTCAAAATGTCTTGTGATTTTGGCAAACCGAGCCCTGTATGTTGTTTAAGTTGTTCAGAAACGAAACTACCTGCTTTTTTGCCTAAAGCGTCAGTTGGAGATCCTTGTAAGCTGCGGCCAACACTACCCAAGACTGAAGACAATTTAGGATTTTTTACTGATTCTTGTTCTTTAAGAACCCTATGTCCAAGACCCTTTAATGCCCCTGAAGCTAATGATAAGGCCCCCCCGGCGCCGGCCATCATTATAGCAGAAGTAGCATTTGATACTTTATTCATTAAATATATACCAAGGGTGCTCATAAGAATAACTGTTATTAGTTGAAGAATTATTCTAAAAAGACCACTAATAAGACCAATATTATTATCGCCAAGACCTCTCGAAGCCTCATCTATATTATTTATCATTGCTGCGCTTAGATATATCAAAAATCCGATAAGGGGCCCCGCTGTTACCCATTTCAAAAATTCCTCCCACCAGTATTCCCACGGGCTTTTATCTATTATTGGGATTTTTAGTCCTGGGGCGGCCAACCCGAGCCAAGCAATAGGCATTAATATCATTAAGATGGTTATAGCTATGTATCGCATCATAATAAATATTGTTAAAGCAATAATCGTTGCTGCCGCGATTATTGACATAAAAGAGGCGATAATCATGATAACCGGGCCTAAGACAAGCCCTCCAAAGAATCCAGTCCAGGTGCCGTGGAAGAAAGTCCTGAGGATATTATTATAAATATTCACTACATTAAACGAATCAGTTAAATTAATTGCGACGCAGTTGCCGCCGACAAAACCCCTCATAATCGTAGTGCTGTAATTAACTATAGTGTTTGCGAAAAATGGACCAAAGCTTATTAATAAGATAGCTATTATTAATTTTGGTAAAACACTTTTAATCTCCCAACTTTTCCAGCTTTTGATGTTTAAGATAGTCACAAATCCAATCACTATAATTATAATTACAAATCCTATGTAAGCGATATTGAGCATAATCGGATGTCCAATATTAAAAACTGGATTATTTTGAGAAATATTAAAATTGACTCCGATAACTCCTTGAAGGGCTATCCCGCTGATAAGAATTAGGATACTAGCCATTATTCCCCAAACAATAGACATAAACCATTTTTCAAGACCTTTTGTGATTAAATCAAGGTCCCAGCCCCATTTGCCTCCAATGAAAAAGGCCTCAAAGCCAACCTCCATATCAGATAGTTTGTCAATTGCTAGTTTTCCTATTAGCGGGTATATAACCTGGTGGGCTATAAAATTACCTAACCCGCTGGTGTCGATTGGACATTCTAAAATTGTGTCTCCTTTTTGTACTTGTGCTCCTTCTCTATCTAACCCCATGACACCAAGCCGCCCCCTTAATTCTATTTCCCTTTCTAACATAACACCTCCATTCGCCTGAACAGTCGGGGTCAAGGCCTGACTAAAAAGCGGCAAAAATATGCTTAAAACAAT
>QLTX01000195.1 GCA_018725175.1 Candidatus Psychracetigena formicireducens | reverse complement strand
AGAGATTGTTGATTAAGTAAAGGGGGTTAAGTTAAAAGACACAACTTTTTCATAGATGACAAAGAAAAACCGAGATGCTGGATCGTGTCCAGAGTGACAAAAACAGTTGCTCTCAACTTATATATCAAATATAAAAGGCGAGGTTAAAACCTCGCCTTTTATAGTTTTTAATATTTGATTCTGTTACTTGGGATTACTTAAAGCCACAAAAATGGCATACCACTGATTGTCGTGGAAAAATCCCTTAACTGCTGCGTGCATACCAACTTTCATATCAGAAAACTTAGCTTCTCCAACTCCGTGTAAACGAAATACGGTTTTTGGTAAAACAAAAAATTCTCTTAAAACTGGAGTTGTTTCACCTTTTTTAGGCTTCATTTCCAGAACAAAACTATTAGTCTTTATTTCTTTTACAATGCCAATCCCGATAATCCTGCCGGGAGGATTAGCCAGAATATGAACTTTGAGAGCATCAACTTTTTTACCAACATTGTCCCAGGTTCCCATAATACCCACATTAACACCTAAAAGGTCAGTGGGAATTCCTGGTAATTTCTCGCCGGCTTTATAAAATTCCGCATTTGAATAATTAACCTTAATAGTTGCTCCAGCATTAACCCTCCTTGCTAAAATTTTAAGAAAAGGTTCTACTAAAACAACATCCATTAATTTTTCTGTAGCTTGAACCCTCAGTACCACACCCTTAAAAGCTAATCTGATGTTAACTTTATCGCTCAATCCAGGTGGAGTATCAGGCCTACCTTTTCCATTATTACCAGCCAAAACCATTCCGGGGAGAGCAGCAATTAAACCTGCTACCAGAAGAAATACCAGTATTTTTTTCATATTTTAATACCTCCTAATTTCTTTTATCATTTAATAAGACGAAGAAACCCTTTCTGAGGTTCAATTGAATTGTATCCTATCCAGCAAAAAATAACCCCCTCTCCAAAAAGGGAGAGAAGGTTATTTCCTTGATATTTTTGACTTTAGCTTTATTTAGTTAAACTATCTACGGTTTCCTTGTCTAATTTCATAGTTAGGGCTTTTATGAGTTTAAGAGCGTGTTCATAATCACTCAGATTAAAAAATCCCTGGTGCCCATGAATATATCTAGTAGGAACACCTAAAACCACAGTAGGGACACCTTTTTCATGCAAATGGATTATTCCACCATCAGTAGCTCCACCATCCATGGCATCCAGCTGCAGTGGGATGTTTTCCTTAGCGGCAGTTTCAACTACCAGGTTTTTTAATTTCAAGTTAGGAATCATGCGAGCATCATAAACCAGTAAAGATGGACCTTTACCCATAGCAACCTGGCACTCTTCTTCCTTTATACCTGGTGTATCTCCAGCGATAGCTACCTCCAGGACTATAGCCACATCAGGGTTAACCACCCTGACTGAAGTGTAAGCACCCCTTAGCCCCACCTCCTCCTGAACCGTACCAGCACCATAAATGGTATTGGGGTGAGGTTGGTCTTTAAGTTCTTCCATAAGTTCCAGGAACAGACAGCACCCCAACCGGTCATCCCAGGCTTTCCCCAGGAATAAATGGTCTTTATTTAAGGTGGTAAAAGGAGAATAGGGGGTTATGGAATCGCCAATGGATACCCCCATTTCCATAGCATCTTCTTTAGAAGTAGCCCCAATATCAATGTACATATCTTTCTTTTTTACCATCTTGTCTCTTTCTTCAGCTGGCATCAGGTGAGGAGGCTTAGAACCAACCACTCCCAGTAAAGGACCTTTTTTAGATTGAACTACTACTCTCTGAGATACTATAACCTGGTCCCACCAGCCACCGAGGGGGAGAAAACGGATAAACCCGTTTTTGTCAACATTTCTCACCATAAAGCCTATCTCGTCCATATGGGCGGGAAACATGATTTTGGGAGAATCTGAAGAACCTTTTTTCTCCAGAATTATGGAGCCTAATTTGTCTTCCACTATTTTGGTTCCCAAAGGAGCGAAACCCCTGATAACTTTTCTGACCTCATCTTCGTAACCGGGAACTCCGGGCACTTCACTTAACTCTTTAAATAGCTTAAGTCTATCCAATATTACAGACCTCCTGTATTAAGTAGGTTACCTAAATTAACATATTATTTTACCATTACCCCCAAAACCGCGTTAGGAATATAGGACAAATAGCCCTTTAATAGTAATCACCTCGTTGGTATAATGGTGTTGGAATAAAAAACTTGCA
>QLTX01000194.1 GCA_018725175.1 Candidatus Psychracetigena formicireducens | reverse complement strand
ACTAAGAGTGTTTGGACATTTCCAGCAGAACCTGCTCGTAAATTGGGACACCCAGCACCTTTCCCAGTAGAGTTACCTTACAGATTAATTCAACTTTATACTTTTGAGGGAGATAAAGAGGAGGTAAATTATGGAAGAAGCCTTAAAATTATTAGGTATTTTGTTTGGTGTCCTGGCCAGGACACTGGTACCATACTTGAGAAAACTAAAGCAGGGGAAAATTAAGGAGTTTGAAAAAGGATACTGGATATCAGCCCTTGCCTCATTTATCTTAGGTCTAATTACTACACTGTTAATATTCCCGGAATTCAATGTTGTTCAACCTGGTGCTGGCCTTGAGGCATCAATTAAGCTATTCTGCCTTGCCTTCGGTTTTGGGTTTGGGTTCAATTCCTTAATTGCAGAAGGTGCAAAGTGGGGAGAGAAGCATAAGTGAGTTGGAAGATTAAGAGCTCGGGCAATAATAGAGAGGCAGTAAAAGGAGATAAAAAATTGCAAAAAATATTTTATCCTGAAAATGTGGCAGTAATAGGTGTTTCGGAAAATGAAGGCAACCTGGCAAGAAATATTGTCCAGAATTTAATTAACTGGGAATATAAAGGAAACATTTATCTGGTTAATCCTAAGGGTGGCTTTACCTTTGATAGGAAAATTTATAAATCAGTTTTAGAAATAGAGGAGGAGGTTGACCTGGCAGCAATTTTAACTCCTGCTCGCACCTTGCCGCAGATTCTAAGGGAATGTGGAGAAAAAGGGATAGAAAGGGCTGCTATTTCTACCGGGGGATTTTCCGAACTGGACAACAGGGGGAAAGGTTTAATTGAAAAAGTTAAAGAAGAAGCCAGGAGATATAATATTCGTTTTGTAGGCCCAAATGGAATTGCAGTAATGAATACTGAGATTGGTTTGTGTCTTCCATTTGCGCTCGTTGAAAAAATACCCCCGGGAGGAAATATTGCGCTTCTTGCTCAATCAGGCGGAGTGGGCCTTTCCATTATAATATTTCTTGCCAATGAAAATTTGCATATTAATAAATTTGTAAGCCTGGGCAATAAAGATGATCTGGATGAAGTGGATTTTTTGAGATACTTAAAAGAAGATGAGAGCACAGAGATAATTGTTCTGCATCTGGAGAGCATAACCCGGGGCAAAGAGTTTGTGGAAATTGTCAGAGAGATAGAGAAACCCATAATCCTTTATAAGGCAAATACTGGAGGTGAGGTGGCAAAAAGAGCAGCTCTTTCTCATACGGCAGCACTTGCTACTGATGATAGGGTGGTAGAAGCAATGTGCCGACAAACAGGAATAATCAGGGTTTCACAAATGCATCAAATAGCAAAATTATCCAAAATGCTCACTTCTTTGCCGCCCTTAAAGGGAAATAAAATTGCGGCTATAAATGTGGCTGGAGGGTGGAGTGTAATTTCTTCTGATTGCGCAGAAAAAAACGAATTTGAACTTCCGGAAATTTCTGAAAAAACTACCAAAGGGCTAAAAAAATATTCCAGAGCCGGTGTCATCAAGTTTACTAATCCACTTGACTTAGGTGATGCTTTTGCGCCTGAAGCAATTCTTCGCTCTTTTGAGCTATCCCTGGAGCAGGAAAACATTGATGCTGTTGTATCTGTATTTTTTGATGTTGAAATTCAGCCCAACATCATTAAATTTAAGTTTTTAGCCGAGAGCCTTAGCTCCATCTTTGGAAATTTAGGCAAAAAATATAATAAACCCCTTATTTTCTGCCTTATCTCTGATAGAGAAACATATAGCCTGGTAAACAAGGCAGCGCCGATGGCTATATTTTCCAACCCGGAAGAAATGTTTGAGCTTTTGGCGAAATATCGTGATTATTTCCTGCGGGATAAAGAAGATGAGAAATTATCCTTCAAAGTAAATAAATCTAAAGTAAAAAAAATATTGAGAAAAAATATTAAGGGCAAAATACCCGATTTGGACGGATTTGAAATTTTAAGGGCTTATGGAATAAACACGGTAGAACCAATTCATATAAAAAATGCGGAAATATTGGAAGAGGTTTCCGGTAAAATAAGCTATCCACAGGTAATGAAAATCTGTTCTCCCGATATTCTTCATAAGTCAGATATAGATGGAATAAAAATAGGAATAAAAAATAAGCGAGAGTTTAAAGAATCATACTATGAGATATTAAAGAAGGTGAAGGAAAATTTTCCCTCCGCCCGGGAGAGAGGTGTCTTATCGTATC
>QLTX01000193.1 GCA_018725175.1 Candidatus Psychracetigena formicireducens | reverse complement strand
CTATAGATTTAATCTGTGCTCATCCTCCCTATGCAAACATTCTTCATTATACAGATTCTAAAGAAGGCGACTTGTCATGAAAGAAGAGAAATTCAATTGGAAAGATATTGTGAGAACTGCTTTATTAGAATTAGGTGGGCAAGGACATCTCTCTGAGGTCAATAAGATAGTAGAAGGAAACCCTAAAGCAAAAATTAAGATTGCAAATAACCCAACTTGGCAAGCCACAATAAGAAGGGTTGTGAGGCAATATAAAATTTTTGGACCTTTGGGGAAGGGTGTTTACAAGCTATTAGAAGAAGTTCATATAAAAACTGATCAGCAGAAATTTATTGAAGAACCAGAGATTGATCATGGAATAGCTCAAGGAATGTTATTAACACTTGGAAAAATTTACGGATACGAAACTTATGCACCTCCACATGACCAGACAATTAGGAATTTCCAAGGGAAAGCACTAAGAGACTTCGTCAGCGTATCTGACTGTACCGATATTTTTAGGGGTCCTAACTTGGCAAAAATCAGAGAAATAGATGCTTTATGGTTTGATGAAGACGATTACGGGTTGTTTCCAATTTATGCTTTTGAAGTAGAAGAAACAACAAGAGTAAAATCAGGTTTAGATAGACTGTTAAAGATACCAAGAAGGTTTCCTACGAAATTTTTTGTTATTGGACCAAGTGAAAAAGAGGAAAATTTATTCAACCAATACACCAACCAGACACCATTTAGAAGTTTCAAAGATAGATTTCTTTTTAGATTTTACAAAGAATTAGAAGAACTTTATAACTCAGCCCTGGTTCATAATGACCAGCGGGAACAATTTGGAATTATTGAAAGAGAAAGGTGATTATGCAATTCCGAATTAGTAGTGGGGGAATTTTATACGGTGAAGTAGTCATTTTGGACACTTCTGCAATTGAAGATCAAGCAGATTATGGGGGTATGCTCTATGAGCTTAAGAAGTTGGAAGTCAGAGAAGGTCGGGAGTATCAGATTGACAACGCCGGTTGCTTACTTATGTATCGTGATGCGTATAAGAGATGCAAGCGTATTCTTGAAAATTTTGGAGTAAAAGTTGTAAATGAATAAATGTTGTTAAAAAACAACTACAGAAGGTAATATGACTGATAAACTTTCTGTGACTATAGATTCTCAATACCATCGTGGTCAGTTTGATGACTACCTTGCTGGTGGAAAAATTGAGTATAAGGGAAAAGCATATTATTGGTATGCACAAGACAACAATTATGGTTTCGGGTGGGAAATTGAGCCAATTACCGATGATGATTGGGATGATATTTCAGAGGACGAATTTAATAAAATTATCACATTGATTGAGAAATGTCTTTATGAACATAAAATCGAATATGTCTTTTGAATTTTCTACCAGAAAAAGGTAACCTTACCTTCTAAATATATCTCTGAGTTTCACGATGGAAATATAGTCGAGATTGTCAAGGCACTGACAGTCGAAGAACGATATGGAAATATAGTCGATATTGTCAAGGCACTGACAGTCGAAGAACGATATGGTTTTTCTACTAAGAAGGCTCACATGTTCCTAAGAGATATGGCTGATTTAGGAGTATGGAAATACAAAAGGAACATAGAGAAATTGGATGTGATGAGCGACAAAAATACTATGAGAGTGGCTTTGAGAACAGGGATTCTTCAATTTCGTATCCCTTTACTTGCCAGTTTCTTGGATGTCTTTTGTTACCAGTATTCTATGGTAGATAGACTAAACCGCGAAGCATGGAGAAAAGTATGGGAAGAATGGGGCAAAATTTCTAATAATCATAGACCTCCAACACCAGCGTCAATGGACTACCTCATCTTTAGACTTGGCAAAATAGCCTGCCGCCCAAACAAACGCTTTTGTCCACCAGAGAAAGAAGTAGCTGAGAAAAAACTAGAAAGTCTAATCCCACAGGATAGATTGATTTTCTGGGCTGACAAGTATTGTATTTTTAGTGATGTTTGCCAGTTAGAGAGAAAAATATTAAATGCTCCCAATAGCATTTCAATTGAAGGAAGAACTGGGTGGAAGAGCGGAAAGAGTAACGAAGGTGGAGGAGGTGGGATTTCATCTTGAAGATGAGCCCGCCGCATCGCCTAACACGGTGTTTACGGTTCGCTTCGCTTACCCAAATTGCTTCCCAACTTCGCAAACGCGCCAGCCGAAATCAAACGAGATGATGAATTGAGGCAAGTTCCAGCTCCAATAGTTTCCCGCACGCAGGTAATGCCCGGGGTTTACCTTA
>QLTX01000192.1 GCA_018725175.1 Candidatus Psychracetigena formicireducens | reverse complement strand
TAAGTCATCCACGATTTCTAAAAGGCGGCCGTCAGAGGAGAGGACGACATGAGCGCCGGCTTTCCGGCAGGTCTGGAATATCTTACAGAACATCGGCTTGATATACTTGCGGAACTTTACCGGGCTAAGCATCAGGCTATTCTGGGTACCGATGTCGGTGTGGAAACCCACCACGTCCACCCTTAAATCAAGTGACATCTTTACTAATCGTAATTCATAATCGGTAAGTTTCTCTATCAGTTCGGGCAGGTGCGGGTCATCGGTGGCAATGTCGATCATCAGGTTCTCAAATCCACGCAGGAAATAGAGCCGGTCAAAGAGCCGTTCACCGTTTCCACAGGTGAGTTCTCCTTTCTTCTTCTGTTCCAGGATATCCGCCTTAATCTTATCCCAGTCCCTTTTTCCCCTTTCTTCTTTGGTCAAAGGGTGTCAGGTGGCTGGTAGGTCGCCAGGTTATTCCAGTCAGCCAAAGGGTGTTCTACCACCTGTCCTTCCAAACCCTCTTCTTCGGTACGCCAAACGCAGCCCCAGTTGTCCTTAAAATACCCCTTTTGGAAGACCGGTGGCATCTCATCATAAAAGGTTGCACTCCCTTTTTTATAACCCGGGAAGATTTTAGGATGCTCCAAAATAATTTTTTCCAGGTCCTTTTGGTAAGTTCTCCAGGTAAGCGGTGAAAACCCAACCGAGCAAGGAATCCATTCCGGGTGTTTAAACTCTAACGCCCTTAAATAGTTCTCCCGATTAGTCACATTCCTCTTTTTTTCTCAAACTCTAAAATACATTTTGTACCAGGTGTACGTTGTTGCACCATTTTTGTAACATTCCCTAAAACCAATATCTCGTCCTGTGCCAACCGTCATCTCACAATTTGGACATATTGCATTTGAATCGGGGTCTGTATTAAGGCTATATCTTGCAGTGCACTCACTATATCCTTCTCCTTTCCAAGATCATTCCTCTGTCATCAAAGCCGTAAACCAAATTCTGCTAAGTATTCTGTCGCAATTCTTGTAACGTTTCCCCCACCCTTTTTTTAGTAACCATTTATTATTTTTTCCATATCTTAAGGCGGTAATTTTCCCTTTTTCTCTTTTTTGTTTTTGTTGGGCACTTTGTCGAAGCCATTCCTGCACGAAATATTTCGTTTATGTTTCTCCATTTCTTTTAGTATATTCTCAACCTCAGATTTAATCTCTGGCAAGCGCTTTTTTATTACATTCCAGACAATTTTATAATCTATGCCAAAATAAAAATGAGAGGTTTTATCTCTCATGCCAGCCATATTTTTCCACGGAAGACCTTTATATTTTGCCTTTATTTCTTTTGGTATATTTTTTGTGGCTTCTTCTATTATTTCTATTTTCAAGACAACTGCACTTCTTGTTTTTCTGTCACTATAAAACTCATTAAAATCCATATCTCCTACGAATTCTTCAATCTCTTTTATAGAATCAAGTATATCCTGAATAAATAACTTATATTCTCTTCTCACAAATAAACCACCTCTTTCAGAATTATGTCTTTCAGCTCTGGTCTTACCCCCCCTTTTCTTACAAGGTCAACCTTCTTCTTTAACAATTTTTCAAGATAGCTCTCCATTTCTATAAACTTTAAAAGGTCTGGGATATTTTCATCTTTAAACTCAACAAGTATGTCTATATCGCTATTCCTTTTTTGTTTTTCTCTAATAAAGGAACCAAAAACCCCTATTTCTTTAATCTTATATATTCTCCTTAATTCATCTATATGCTTTAATAAAATTTCCCTTATTTTATTTAATGTTCTCATTTTTCCGCTCCTTTCTGTCGTTGCTTTGTATTCTTTTTCGTTGGAGATATTATAGCATTTTTATACTTACTATCCAAATATTTTTCCGTCCGTGTATCGACTATAATTTAAATTAATTGCGACACAGTCTGACAGCACATAAGCTGGTAAGGCTTGTTTAGACACTACTTACCAAACAAGTACTTTATCAGCCTGGATATTGCTCTTTTGAAGATTTGTCAAAGACCAGTTAAATCTTTAGGCTTTTATTTGAGTCGGATTAAACGGTTTTGAGTCAAGACATATAAAACCACCACTGTTTTATGTGTTATAGACTTTTTGTATCTTGTTACAAAAGAAATCTTATTATTTTTTATCTTGACATATTACCACACAACTTTTTTGAGAATCCGTTAGCCATAAAGGCCGACCTGGTGCCGGTTTGGACTGAAGGCCATTTTCCCCTTTTCCCGAAATGTCTGATTTTATCGTACCACAGAACTCAGTGAGGCG
>QLTX01000191.1 GCA_018725175.1 Candidatus Psychracetigena formicireducens | reverse complement strand
TTTCAATCCTTGTTTTATTGGATGTTGCACTGTAACCTTATAATTATACTTCACCCAGCGGCGAAGTGCTAGGTTAATCTGGATATTTTTAGCCTTATCAAGGAGAAGGGGGAGATAATTTCTTTAGAGGGGCTACGCCCCTCTAAAACTCCAGCTGTTATATATAGTGGCGGTTTTATTTCATCAACTCAAGGTAGCAATTAATTCTTTAATGCTCTTAAATCTGTATTTTTCAAACTCTTCCTGATCAACCCTTATGAATGACCATTTACTTCCCGTTAAACGAGTAACATCTTCGCACCACTTTCTCATCCTTTTGTCTTTGGGTTCGACATCAATATCTTCTCTTCCTTTTGTCTCAACGATTATTTGTTCGCTCTCATCAGTAGTTACTGCTACAAAATCAGGGTAATATAATCTAAGGTTATCCCTAGAATCTTTATACTCTACAAAGAACCCTATCTTCGGAACGATTTTGCTAAAAGCCGTTACACCATCAGCTCTATCCAAAAATTTAGCGAAATCTGTTTCAAAATCATTATCGCAAGGGACATAGTTAAAGATACATCGGTTAGCAGGATAAACCAATTTTGACCATACAAAAGGTCTTGTATCAGAGAGTTTTATGTCATCCTTCTTTTTAGGTTCTCTTTCGGTGAAAGTCATGTCTTTGAACGCATTTACAAACAAATTTATCAATTGTTCTTGCACCTCAGGAGAACTCAACTTGTAAAGAACTCTTGGGTCTTCAAGGTCAACTTTTTCAGTAAACAATTTTTCAACCACATATTTTTTTACTAGCGGATAAAAACTAGCAAAGGCACCACCGATTTTCAGTTGCTTAAGTATCTGGTCGGTATAGTAAGCAATTACGCTTTTAGAATCCTGAGGCACAGGCAAATCCCATTTTCTCTTTATAACTTCCATCCCTTTGAGCATATCCACAGCAATATATTCCATCTCTAAGACTTTGTTCTCTAAAGGAAGAGAAAGAGTTGGTAAGTTTTCAATTTCTATCTCATCTAAGTAAAATTCTCTTATGAGAATTCTTGGACTCAGAATAGGTATTTCGATGTCCTTATCCAATTTATTTTCATCGACAAATATGGTGGTTAGATTAAGCGACTTCCCGGTGTCAAATTCGGCAAACTTTATGCCTTCCTGATTTTCCAGTTCTTCAAGAATATCTATTAACCCTGGAGGCCCAATGACCTCAAGAACATTTACAGATTTGTCTATATTGGCGTCTTCTTCCGGGAACATCTTCCTTAAGCCTCTTCCAATGACCTGTTCTGGAAGCACTTTTCTTTTTGAAGTATATGACCTCAATCCCACAATAACATTTACATTTCTCACGTCCCACCCCTCGTTTAACATCAATGTACTTACTATTGCCTCGTAGGGATTTTTTTCAGGGTCGTCAATATTCTTTGCAAACTCCCTTGCCTTGGGCAAGTCTGCTTTTTTTACCTCTCCAGTACTATCCGTGTGTATTAATAACACTTTACCTTTAAGATCAGGAACAGCAGAATTAATATATCCAAATATTTCATCTGCTTCTGGGTTCTCAGGGCATTGAAAGAACAGCACAGGCTTCTTTGATAATGGCTTTAGTGCCTTTTTATATTCTCGCCATCTCCTTATCCCAGCATCAATCCAGACTCTATACCTCTCAACAGCTTTAGTTGAAGCAATCTCTTCCGCTTTTTTGACTATCCCCTTTAATGGCAATTTTACGATATTCATTTCAATGGCTTCTTTGAGTGAGAAGTCGACAATAATCCACGGGAATAAAGCACCAGTTTCAGTTTTGGGTGTTGCCGAGAAATCAAGTTCCATATTTATGCCTTTGCCGTATTGAGAAATTAGATTTTTGTTAAGGCTAAGAAGTATCTTCTTCCACGCCTTTTCAAAACTATAGATGTGATGGGCTTCGTCCTTCAAAATCATTATATTGGGACATAATGTCAAAACCTCTTTTATTCTGTTTTCCTGATAAATATCCTGAACATTGTAAACTGGAGGTAATTCACAAACTTTATCAATATACTCCTTAACTTCTTCTTCTTGCTTCTTTCTCTCTTCTAACTGCTGAATATTGGTTAAAAATAGCACACCTTCAGGAATAACATGAATCGGCTCTTCTTTAAGGATTACTTTCAGGTCAAACTCTTCTTGCCACTCTGGTGGAATGAGTGGCAATTCTCTAAATATTTTCCCATCCTTAAAATCTCTGGTAAGCCGGTCATAAATGACATTTTTCTCGCCAGCAATAATCAAAAACTTGGAGGTATAAT
>QLTX01000190.1 GCA_018725175.1 Candidatus Psychracetigena formicireducens | reverse complement strand
GCCAGTCTAATTGATTTTGGCTGATATTCAGATTCGCAATACTTTGCACTATTTGGTGGAACATCCGCTTAAATGCGAGCGTTGCAATCACACTTGGTGCCCGAGGATACCCATGCCAAAGCAATGCCCAGTATGCCAATCCAGGACATGGGATATACCATCTAGTAAAGCCCAAAGTTAACAAATCTTCGTACAACTATTGTTTGGAAAAAGACTTGACAAGCGCAATAGGATATGATATAGTAATAATAGAAGCCCACCAGGAAGGGGGCAAAAGGAGGTGAGTAAAAAAACAGAATCAGCGGCAGCCACAAGTCAAAAGAAAAGAGGAGAAATGATCAATCAGAGTATGCGCACTAGCCTATACAACTATTTCACAACCGGGGAGTTATTTACAAGAGCTAAAAATGATAAGCTTTTATTATGTTGAATTGTTTCCGATAAGTAGAATATATGTTCGTAATCTTTTTCTCCATAGATGGATGTAATTATTTCATGAAGCGCAAAAAGACATACTCATTTTTTAATGCAAAAAATCCGTCAAAAATAGCTTCTACATTTTTTTGATCTAAGATAAAACAGTAAAATCATACGTGCAGAGGAGAAATAAAGAATGACAAAAGAGAAAGAAGAACCACAAAAAAGTTATAGGGAATTACACAAACCCGCAAGTGAGTTTGCATCAAGAGAGGAATACCGAGAACATGAACTTATAATTATGAACCCTAAAAGATGGAGTCTAAATCTCCCTAATCGGGATTATCGATTTGAGATCGAAGATCTTGTCCCCGCTCTTTCTGGAACTATCGGTGGAACTGCCTTATATTTTGGTATGATAGGAGGTTGGACTGAAGGATTCGGATTACCACATGAATTCCTGTTAAAAAATGTTAGACTTGAGTGGTTATTAATAAGTCTTTTATTTATGATTCCAATAAGTGGTTTTTTTAACCCTAGAGCTAATACAGCTGGAATACATGGACCAATGATCCCCCTTATTCCCTTAGTGGTTATAGCTGGAGGACATCCATTAGCTATGATGTTGATGATTGGAGTCTTCGGATTAATTCTGAGTATTTTAAAAGGTGGCTCAAGGCTTATCAATATGACCAGCTCCGGAGTAACAGGAGGATTAATCCTATTTTTGGGGTTGAGTGGGGCTATTGATCAAATAAATGGTTTGCAAAAGTGGTCTGTTGATCTAGATTTAGGTTTTAAATATATTGTTGCTTTCATGACTGTTATCATCGTATATGGGTTTCTGGCAAAAATAAATAAAAGATGGATGGCAATACCTGTTTGTTCTGTAGCAAGCCTTTTAGTTGCTCTAGCATTTGGGGCTCCATTAAATTTTATTACAGCCCCAGGGCTTCCTCCTTTCAACCCTTTATGGTGGTGGGGGAATGAAACAGGATGGATGCTTGGTTTCCCAGATTTTGGACACTTTGTTGCTGCCTTTCCGTTTGCACTTTTAGCAATCGCGATGTGGCCTCCTGATTTTTTAAGTCATCGAAT
Source organism: Candidatus Psychracetigena formicireducens (assembly GCA_018725175.1). Taxonomy (GTDB): domain Bacteria; phylum Coprothermobacterota; class HKB111; order HKB111; family HKB111; genus Lithacetigena; species Lithacetigena formicireducens. The sequence continues at coordinate 799 of QLTX01000190.1, read as the reverse complement.
CTTTCAAGAACTAAACTATCCAAAAGGCTCTGAAAAGACATTGATGCATGTTGATGACACTATGATCAACTGCTCTATTAGACAAATAGTAACAGGTTTAATCGGAAGTGGTAATGTGACTTCTTCTTGGGGGACACTAATCATTCCAGCAGGAATAGCTAAAAGACCGATACCTGCGGCTACTATATTGATGGGCGTTTTTGGAATTTCGGCTGTTCTTTCAGGATATGCGTTAGATGTTTTATCTTTCCCCCCAGTTTTTAGGGTAGCGTTACTTGTAGGTGTTTTCTTCCCTTTGATGGAAGCTGGTATGGCAATGATTAAAGAAATGAAACAAGCTCAAGCTGCAGCTTTATGTATTTTTGGATCACTTGTCATCAATCCTGTTTTTGGTTGGTCATTAACGATGCTACTTGATAATATGGGTATTTTAGGGGATGTTGAAAGGTCCAAATCTCTTTCACTTGCTAACCGTTTGATTATACCTTTGGTAACCGTTGTTCTTTGTTCATTCGCAATGCTAATTGTTGGTTTAATACCTGGAATCCCAGCAATTATATAAAGATTAAGAAGCCCTTTATGTATTTAGAAAAGATACTAAAAAAATCAGAATTGTTGTTTGATTTAGCAATTATCTCTGGTTTTTTTGGTTTATAAATACTATATTTTAATCTTTGTAGATATAAAAATAACTTAACTTCCCCCCCCACGAATTGATAAACAACGAGGAGGTTACGTTTGGATATGGGCATTTTAGCCTTATCCAGTCAAGGTGTTTCCGAGCCTACGGCGATAAGCA
>QLTX01000019.1 GCA_018725175.1 Candidatus Psychracetigena formicireducens | reverse complement strand
GATTAACTGAATAAGGAGTAATTATACTTAATTAATACTTGACAAAATTGGTGCTTTCATACATGCTTTCATACATGCTTTCATACATGCGAGGCTCCATAAGGAGCCGTGGCAAACTCATCTTTTAAACAATCCCTCTCCCTATAATATAGCAAGCTCCCAAGAAAAGGGAGGGAATAAACCAGAGGGTTGAAGTACTTCATCATTGTAAAGCAACTATATGTCGCCCCGAATTCAATTCAGGGCATCATATTTGGTGTAAGTAGAAGTTTTGTCGAAAGCATAGACCTGACCACTATAAATTTACGGCACTTCACTGGCAGGAATCTGGCGTAGCCTGGTCGGGTCTGTAACATCTTTATGGATATACAGACCACACCAACACTGCTTCATGTAGTCAAAATGCTTACGGTGATAGGGAATACATGGACAGACGATTTTCATATCGGCTTCTCGGTTGCCGCTCAGCGCCTGACATGGGCAATAAGGACTACCATGCTTTCGTTCCAGCAGTACTAGCTGTTCCAACAGAAAGTCGGCCATCTCAGCATTGGGTGTAACCTTGTAGCCTAATTTATCCACTACAGCAGTAAACCAGGCACGGAGGACCTCTTTACGTTTTTTAGCCACCTCCATGCTAAGTAATCCCCAGCATTTCTTTAAAGAGCTCCTCGTTAAAACCTACGGTGAACTGCTCACCGACTTTGAAAACGGGAAATTGAGTCGTGCCGGTCAGTCCTTTAACTTCCTGCACCAACCGCTTTTTTTCTTCCCCTTCTGCCAGGTCCACATCAACACAGTCATAATCCACCTGATGCTCGTTTAACCATTTTTTCGTCCTCTGGCAATGATAGCAAGTGCTTAAAGCGTACAAAAATACTTTCATCTCTACTCTCCTCCTGTTTTAAGCAATATTTCCCCTCTTTCCTCTCTAACCGGGAAGACAGGAATTTTTATTTCCGGGGCTATGGTGAACTCTCCTGAACGGAGATCAAAAACCCAATCATGGCACGGGCACTGAAGCAGAAAACCATCCAGACGTCCGCGGTGCAGTGGACAGCCTAAGTGCGGACATTCATTATGTAGTGCATAAACATGCCCTGCCACTCTGGCCAATAGTATACTTTGACCACCAACTTTTACTGCGGAAGTTTTCCCTTCCGGCAGCTGTTCCGCCTGCAAAGCGTATATCCATTTGCTCATTTTCGCTTCCCAATTATCCAGTTATAGAATAACTTGCTTTGAAGTGGCTCTTGATATCTCATAATGGTATGGGCTCTCCTTAATAGTAGTTTGTTTCAATATTATGACATACTTAATAAGAAATTAGATGGGGTTTGGGCAACAGCCTGTGAAGGCTTGACCCCTATTTAAGTTATGTCAAGAATGAAGACCTGACCCCTGTTATTTGACCCCTGTTATTCCACCTGATATGATATTAATGAGACTACCAAGGTAAAAATTGAGAAAATTGGGATCAACTCAATTTTTAGCGCATTTTAATCTGTAAAATAAAGCTCATTTTTTAATATAAAGTTAAAAGATAAGAAAGTTTGAGTATTTTGTCCCTTGCCAAAATTGGGGAAGGTTTTTTGATGTTTACCCCCTAAGGGGTTATAATTAACATACTAATTAATAACTATGAAAAAGAAAAACGAAGTAACCGTAACTGAAATATACTCTTTACAGAAAGGACAAACTCTGGAGCTTCCACTCTATCTGGTGCGTATTCCTGCTGGTTTTCCCTCTCCTGCAGATGATTACATTGATAAGAAATTAGACCTTAACGAGTTGCTGATTGAACACCAATCAGCCACATTTTTTGTTAAAGTGGTAGGCGACTCCATGTTAAACGCCGGTATCCATAGTGGGGATATTCTCATAGTTGATAGGGCTATTGAACCAACCAACAACAAGATTGTGGTTGCAGTGGTTGATGGTGAATTCACGGTGAAAAGAATCCGCCAAATTAACGGAAAGGTTTACCTGGTGCCCGAAAACAGCGATTTTAATCCTCTGGAATTAACCGAGGAGATGGATTGCCGAATCTGGGGTGTGGTTACTTATGCTATTCACCCCCTTAAATAATCCCTCTTTTTTTAGATACAATCCTTTTTTAAGCTGAGTAAACCGATGTCTTCAGATAGAAAAATCGTTGCCCTCGTTGATTGCAACAATTTTTATGTTTCCTGTGAAAGGGTTTTTAACCCTAAACTGGATGGGAAGCCTACGGTAGTGTTATCAAACAATGATGGCTGTGTTATTTCTCGTTCTGATGAAGCCAAATTAATCGGCATAGAAATGGGAGTCCCCATTTTTAAATGCCAAGAACTGGTAGAAAAGCACAAGATTCAGGTTCTTTCATCTAATTATGTTTTATATGGGGATATGTCCCATCGGGTTATGAAGACCCTGTCTATTTTTTGTCCAGAGATAGAGATTTATTCTATTGACGAAGCCTTTTTGTCTTTTTCCGGAATGGACCCTGAGGAGATAAATAATTACTGCCGCTTAATTACTAAAACTGTGCTTAAGTGGGTGGGCATCCCTATTTCTATCGGTATAGGCCCAACTAAAACTCTGGCTAAGGTAGCTAATAAGATTGCTAAAAAAAACAAAAGAGCCACTGGAGGGGTTTTTAATCTAACTGACCACCCGGATATTGATAAAGTTCTGGAAAATATGGAGGTTGGTGGTATCTGGGGTATTGGTAGACAATATTCAAAATTCCTCAAGAAAAATGGGGTGATGAATGCTCTTCAACTAAGAGATTCTCCAGATGAATGGCTACATAAAAACCTTACCGTGGTAGGTATGCGAACAGCATTGGAGTTGAGAGGAGTTTCCTGTATAGAGCTGGAAATAATGCAAAAAAATAAGAAAGCTATTGGTAGGTCGCGTTCTTTCGGAACGGATTTATTTACTCTTGATGAGTTAAACCAAGCAGTATCAACTTTTGTGACCATGGCAGGAGAGTATTTAAGAAAACAAAAATCTCTTGCTGCCGGAATACATGTATTTGTCATATCCAATCCTTTTAAGGAAGGTCCCAGGTATTTCAACTCGGTCTCTATTAATCTTCCCCGTCCTACCGCTCTGGTTTCTGAGCTGATAAATTACGCTTTGCAGGGGCTTAAAACTATTTTCCGTGAAGGGGTGAAATACAAGAAAGCAGGAATTTTGCTTTTTGGTTTAGTACCTGATGATATTACTCAGTTAGATTTTTTTCTTCCTTCTTATCCGGGGAGTAAAGAAAAAAAACTTATGGAAGTTCTGGACATCATTAATACCAAATATGGTAGAAATACTGTCTACCCCCTCTCCAATGGTGTGGAGCGTAAATGGAAAATGCGGCAGTTAAAAAAATCTCCTTCCTATACCACCAACTGGACAGAGATTCCAGAAGTTAAGACCTAACTCTAATCTACTAACCCTTCTAACCCCTAACGTGGTCGGTTTCTAACGAAGTCCTTCAGAAGTTAGCTTAAAATGGAAGTCAGTGCCTAAGAGCAAGCAAAGCTTAGATTATGGAGCACCTAAGAAAGAGTGTGCTAAGTGTCTATTAAGACCAGAATGCACCAAGAATCAAAGTGGACGAACCGTAAAAAGGCATCTTAGGCAAGATGAGCTTGACCTGTTGCGAGACCAAGCCCAGTTAGTAGAAGCCAGAAGAGACTTGCAAACCAGACAGCATCTGATGGAAAGATCCTTTACCCGAAGTAAGAGATATGGCTATGACGGGAACAATGATAGATATGATAAGAACAAGGGCATCCTCTGTCATAGAGTTCTTCCTAATAGTTAAATCAGAGCTGTCTTCTATTGAAATAACTAGCAGAAAGGGTCAGTGGTTGAAGTTTTAGTTTAGGCGTAATAGTTTGAACAGGTTACTATATTTTGGGCAACAGCCTGTGAAGGCTTGACCCTTATTATAAGTTATGTCAAGAATGAAGACCTGACCCCCTATTATGTCAAGAATGAAGACCTGACCCCTATTAGGAAATTTAAAGACCCAAAAACAACTGGGGAAGGTGGCCTGAAAATGTTGCTTAGAGCTACCTCAATTTTTCGGTTGACAATTCAGAAACAATGCACCTGACTTCCATTTAGAGTTCGATGGAAAAGAAGAAAAAGCGATATCGTTATACATGATTGGAGTAAAGTTGTTAAATAAAGTATGGGACAATTATATTCGCAATCATAAATAGCATAATGTTTCTGCTCCTTAATTTCATATTCGCGATAGTTTAGGTAATACCTGAATTAGTAGCGCTTTTTGAAATAAAAAGGTAATAATTGGATATAATATAATACAGAACCGAATCTCTGGAGGTTAATTATGAATATAACTGTCAAAGGAAAAAATATAGATTTAACCGATGATTTAAAAGAATACGGCACAAAAAAAATAAATAAATTGACCCGTTACTTTAGCAACATCCAGAGTGTAACACTAACTCTTTCTCTGGAAAGAGGACAGAGCATTTCTGAAATAACCCTGTTGGCTTCCGGTAAAATCATCCGAAGTGAAGAAAGAAACACTGATATGTACTCTTCTATTGATTTGTCGGTAGAAAGCATTGAAAATCAGATAAGAAGATACAAAGAGCGCTTAACCTCTCGTTCCCACCCTAACGATATTATCAGAGGCATATCCGAGTTCCAAGCCAACCCTGAAGAAGAAAGGGAAAAGCCAAAGATTGTTAAAACCAAGAAGTTTCCTTTAAGACCCATGGATGAGAATGAAGCCATTGAACAGATGGAGCTTCTGGGTCACAGCTTTTTCCTCTTTATCCATCCTCAAACTGGAAATATCGGGCTCCTATACAAAAGAACTGACGGAGATCTGGGCTTGATATTAGGAGAGCTTTAAGTTTTTCCTTCATAAGGAAAAAGCTAAGGCTCGGGAAAAAAATTGTTAAACTTCCTTAAAACCTATTTAGACCCTTCTACCAAGATTTTAAAAAACATTAAACCCTTACTGGTTAAGGTTTCCTCATTGGAAGAAGAACTTAAAAAAAGCAGTGATGATGACCTTAAAAGCAGAACGAACCAGTTTAAAAATCGTTTTAATAAGGGCGAAAGCCTGGAAACGCTTCTTCCTGAAGTTTTTGCTCTGGTACGGGAGGTTTCTACCCGAACTACCGGTTTAAGACATTTTGATGTCCAGATAATAGGCGGTGTAGTTCTACATAAGGGAATGATTGCTGAAATGAAAACCGGAGAAGGAAAAACCCTGGTAGCTACCCTGCCTGTGTGCTTAAATGCCCTAACCGGTGAAGGGGTACACATTATCACAGTCAACGAATACCTGGCGAAAAGAGATACGGAGTGGATGGGACCTATATATAATTTTCTCGGTTTAAAGGTAGGGGTTACCCTTCATGGTCAGTCACACCAGGAAAAGAAGAACGCCTATCAGGCTGATATTACTTACGGCACTAATACCGAGTTCGGCTTTGATTACCTGAGAGACAATATGGCAATTGATAAGCAGGAGATGGTGCAAAGAAAACTTACCTATGGTATTGTGGACGAAGTTGACTCCATTTTAATTGATGAAGCCCGTACCCCCCTGATAATTGCCGGTCCCTCAGCTGAATCCACCACCACTTATTACCGCGCTAACCGCTGGGCTACCAGGTTAAAAGAAGGGAAAGATTTTGAACTTGACCATAAAGCAAAATCCGCTACCCTGACTGAGGCGGGTATAAAACAGTTAGAGAATTTGCTCCATGTAGATAACCTTTATGATCCCGAACATTCTTCTATCCTAAGGCACATTACCCAATCCCTAAGAGCCCATTATTTATTCAAAAAAGATGTGAATTATGTAGTTAAAGAAGGGGAAGTGGTAATTGTTGATGAGTTTACCGGTAGGATGCTCCCGGGAAGAAGATACAGCGATGGTTTACATCAGGCTATTGAAGCTAAAGAAAATGTGTTAGTCCGCGAGGAAACGCAAACATTAGCCACTATTAGCATTCAAAACTATTTTCGTATGTATGAGAAATTAGCTGGCATGACCGGTACAGCTTACACAGAAGCAGAGGAGTTTCGCTCCATTTACGGGTTGGAAACGGTAGCTATCCCCACTAACCTGCCTATGATAAGGGTTGACAATACCGATGTGGTATATAAAACGGAAAAAGGCAAGTTCCGCGCTATCATCAGGGATATAGTAAGAAATTATCAGAGAGGTAGGCCGGTATTGGTAGGTACCCGTTCTATAGAAAAATCTGAGGTTTTAAGCTCTCTGCTTAAAAGAGAGCGAGTACCTCACGAAGTTCTTAACGCTAAATACCACGAAAAAGAAGCATCCATCATAGCTAAAGCTGGGCAAAATAAGGCAATAACCATTGCCACTAACATGGCTGGTCGCGGTGTGGATATTGTACTGGGTGACGGTATAAAAGATAGCGGTGGGCTTTATGTGATTGGTACTGAAAGGCATGAAAGCAGAAGAATAGATAATCAACTTCGGGGTAGGTCGGGAAGACAGGGTGATTATGGAGAATCCCGTTTCTATGTATCCTTAGACGATGAATTAATGAAAATATTCGGCGGAGAAATGGTGCAAAGACTTATGGAAAGACTTAGTTTTCCTGAAGATGAGCCTCTTGACCACGCTCTTCTAAGCCGGGCTATTGAAACCGCTCAGAAAAGGGTAGAAAAGTATAACTTTGAAATTCGTAAAGCCCTGATTAATTTTGATGATGTATTAAATAGGCAGCGGGAATTCGTTTACCGAGAAAGAAGAAATGTGCTTCAGTCTGACAGATTAAAAGAACAGGTTCTGATATTTATTAAAGAAATCATAGATGCTTATCAAAAGGAATTAGAGGGTGACCTGGCTTCTTTTGAGGATATAAAAAAAGAACTGCTATTTATTTTTGCTTCCCTGCCTTATGACCTTTCGGAGGCTACTTTTAACTCAGAGACGCTTACAGAATACCTGGTCAAAAAATACCAGGAACGGGAACAGCAGTTTGGTGAGGACACCCTAAAGTCGGTAGAAAAATTCGTGTTTCTAAGGATTATTGACGAACATTTTAAGGAGCACCTTCTCAATATTGACCACATCAAAGAGGGTATAGGCTTGAGGGCTTATGCTCAGAAAGAACCACTGGTGGAGTTTCGTTACGAAGCCCACAGATTGTTCTCGGAGATGATGGAGTCCACCAAAAGAGAATTTTTACGGATATTGTTCCATTTTCAGGTGAAAGGGCCTCCCCAACCTGCTTCGGGAGTACCTAAAAGAAAATAATTTATGGACGAAAACTTATTTAGAGAATACCTGGAAGAGATAAGGAGGTTTCTTTGAAGCCTCAGATTGGAGAGACCGTCTGTCTGAACTTACCCTTAAAACAGAGTCTCCCACCTTATGGAACGACTCTGAAAAAGCTCAGAATCTTTATAAAGAAATAGAAAACTTGAAAAAACTTATTAGTAGGCAGGAGAGCCTGGAAGCCACTTACCAAGAATTGCAAACCCTTAAGGAGCTATTAGAAGATAGTCCCGATATTTCTCTTAAAACCGAATACCAAGAAAAATTAGAGAGGGGTATTAAAGAAGCATCCGAGTTTAAATTGCTCTTACTTTTCAAAGACCCCCTTGATAAACGCTCCTGCTTTCTTTCAGTCCATGCAGGTTCTGGCGGTGTGGATGCCCAGGACTGGGCAGAACTTTTATCCCGGATGTATTATTTATGGTGCACTAAAAAGAGTTATAATGTTAAGGTTATAGAAACCTCCCCGGGAGACGAAGCAGGAATTAAAAGTATGACCTTGGAAATTGAGGGAGATTATGCTTATGGTTACCTAAAATCAGAAGCCGGAGTGCATAGATTGGTCAGAATTTCGCCCTTTGACGCTAATAAAAGAAGGCACACCTCTTTCGCCCTGGTGGAAGTTACCCCAGAAATGAGCGAGGTAGAGGTGGCAGTAGATGAAAATGAGTTGAGAATAGACACTTACCGTTCCTCAGGCAAAGGCGGACAACATGTGCAAAAAACCGATTCTGCAGTAAGAATAACTCACCTACCAACAGGTATAGTAGCCACCTGTCAGAACGAAAGGTCTCAACATTTGAATAAAGCCACCGCTATGAAAGTATTAGCTTCCCGGTTATATAAAGTAAGGGAAGAAGAACAAAAAAAGAAGATTAGAACAATAAAAGGAGAATATAAAAGCGCTTCCTGGGGAAACCAGATTCGTTCCTATGTATTCCAACCTTACCAGATGGTTAAAGACCATCGTACCGAGGTAGAAGTAGGAGATGTGGAATCGGTAATGAGGGGAGAGATAGATATTTTTATTGAAGCCTACCTGAAATCAATTCTATGTTAACTTATTATAAAACCAGCAAAATCTATCCCCATAGAAAAGTCATCGCCTTGAGAAATATAAATCTTACCATTGAACAAGGAGAGATGGTCTATATACTTGGACCTACCGGGTCGGGTAAAACCACTTTACTGGAATTAGCTTACCGAGCACAGATGCCTACTTTTGGTCAGGTTACTTTCATGGGCAAAAACCTTAAACACCTTTTGCCTGCTGGTGTGGCTGCTATCCGAAGACAGATTGGGGTCATCTTCCAGGATTATCGCCTGGTTCCTTATCGCACCTCTTTGGAGAACGCTTCCCTTCCCCTGGAAGTCCAGGGTTATTCTGACAAATCCATAAGGACAAGATTGGAAGGTATCTTCAACTGGTTAGCACTGCAAAATAAAAGAGATTTGTTTCCTGCGGAACTCTCTGGTGGTGAGCAACAACGGGTGGCTATAGCCCGAGCCATTGCTTCGGAACCAGTACTGCTTTTAGCAGATGAACCGACAGCCAATCTTGACAAAGAAACCGCTAATGGTATAATGAATGTACTTAACACCCTAAATCAACGCGGTATGAGCATTATCCTGGCTACTCATAATGAAGAGTTAACGAGAAAAAACCCGGGCAGGATAATTAAACTTTGTGAAGGGAGAGTTATTAGTGAAGGATAGATACCAACCACTGCTAACCATCTGGGGACGGGCTTTTAAGAAAGCCTATGCAGGGATATCCAGAAATATCTATGTGAGCACCGCTTCAGTGCTTTCTATAGCCATTGCTCTAACTACCCTGGCCGTAACTTCTGGGCTGGTAATGGTTTTAAGAGGAGCGGCCACCCACATTCAAGCCCAGGTTTCTCTAGTTGCCTATCTGGAAAAGGATATCCATCCAGAAGCCATAGATGAACTGATGGGAGTTTTTCAAAACAGGTTAGAGGTAAAAACTGTCAAACTAATAACTCCAGAAGAAGCTCTGGGTAGGTTATCTTACCTGATGGGAAGTCAGGATATTATACCAACCACTATTGAGAGGAACCCCATTCCACCTTCTCTGGAAATTACCCTGAACCACCTGGAGGATGCCCCCAAGATGGTCGCTTTATTACAGGAAACCCCACTGGTAACCAGCATATTAAACACCGGTGATACTATACACCGCGTGAACCTGATAGTTTCGGCTGTTAGATTGGTTGGAGCTATTGTTTTTATATTATTTGCACTTTTTGCTATAATTTTGATATCATTAACAGTCGGGTTTGCCATCAGAGGTAGGCGCGAGGAAATACAAGTTATGGGTATTGTAGGTGCTCCAATTACTTATATTATGCGTCCATTTATACTGGAAGGTCTGTTGTATGGCCTGGGTGGAGGTATTATAACTTTATTATTGATGTTCTCCTTTAACCCTGGTTTTACCACCATACTGAATAATATTTCTTTTTTTCTTGACCCTCTTACTCCAACTAACATTTACAACTGGTGGTATATCTGGATGTTTATCTCTTCCATCGGTATTCCTATCGGAGCGCTGGGAGCAATCTTAGCCACCAACAGATACCTGAAAGAGATATAGATGAAAAAAATAGTATCTTCCTTTATCGTTCTGATTTTAATTTTAACTACTTTGAACCTAAGTGGAGTTCTGGCAAATCCCAACGACCAACTTAGAGACAGGCAGGATAGGTTAACCACCTTACAAAGAACCCTTAACTCCGTAAACAGACTGGTCAGGCAGTTATCAACCAGGGAGAGGGGTCTATTAGCAGAGATAAACACTTTAGATAATGACATAGAAAGAAGAGAAAAAGACATAGCTCACCTAAAATCCAGGCTTGAATACTTAGAGGGAGAAAATCAAAAAACCGAGGACGAAATCAAAGTAATAAATAATCAAATTGAAGAAATCACAGATAACATCAATAAAAGACTTATTTACCTGGATAAGATTAATCGAGGCGGAGCTCTAACCCTTTTCTTGCAGGGAGGCCATAGCCTGACAGATTTAAGTAAATATATATTTGATTTCGGTTTTATATTGTCTTATGACAGGGAGTTATTACAAAAAAATAAGGACCAGCAAAAAGAACTTCAGGCCAGAAAATCCCACCTGGAAAAAATATTGGAAGAAACAGCCACTCTGAAAGAGGATATTTCTCTTAGAAAAGAGGAGCTGGCTAAGTCGGTGGCTCGTAAAGAGAACCTCCTGCAACAGGTACAATCTGATAAAGAAGATTATTCCAAACAAGCTAAAGAACTGCAAGCTCAAATAGCTATAGAAACCAGGGAAATACAGGACTTATTAAGAAGATTAGAGGCAGAACGAAGAGGTAGAGCCATCGGTCGCTCTGGCGAAAGCTTCATCTGGCCCCTCCGTGGCAGGATAACCTCCCCTTTTGGGGTATTCCGCAGGTTCTTAGGGAGACATATCGGTCTGGATATAGCCGCTCCCACCGGAACACCTATACATGCCTCTAGAAGCGGGGAAGTGGCTCTTGCAGGTTGGAGAGCTTTTTATGGTTTGATGGTTCTGGTTTACCATGGAAACGGTGTAGCTACCCGTTATGCTCATCTGAGTAGAATATCCGTAAAAGTGGGAGAGTTAGTTGATCAGGGACAGGTAATAGGTCTCGTTGGTAGCACCGGCTTTTCCACAGGACCCCATCTCCACTTTGAAATTATTATTGATGGAGTGCACGTTAACCCCCAGAAATACCTTCCCTAAGAGGAGTAAAAAATGAATAAAATACCCCGTATAGCTTTAGTTATAATATTAAGCTCAATTCTTTTTGCCGGTGGCGTTTTCTTTGGTAGAACCACCGCCCCTGTAAGGTATAAGGATTTCTTACCCCTTTCTGATGAACAGCACAGCGTTATCAGACAAGTCATTGAATATATAGAGAAAGAATCTTATTTTAAGGAAGAGTTTACCCCTGAAAAAATATATCAGGGGATAATAAGAGGAATAGTTAATTCCCTGGGAGACCCCTACTCCTACTATTTGGGAGAGGAAGATTACCAACACCTGCGGGATGAATCCAGGGGTTATTATGGAGGAGTTGGTATCCAGATAGGTATAAGGGATGGCCGTAAGGTAGTAATAGCTCCCTTTACCGGCACTCCTGCTGATAGGGCAGGCGTAAAAGCCGGTGATGTTATCTTGAGAGTAAATAATACTCCAGTAGGACCCTTGACCTTAGAAAAAGTTGCTGGAACCATCAGGGGTAAACCCGGAACTAAGGTAACCATAGAGTTTGGCAGGGGTGAGGAAACCTACGAAGTTGAGCTGACCAGGGAAATAATAAAAATAGTATCGGTAGAACATAAAATAATAGATAACAATGTCGGTTATATCAAAGTTACCCTTTTTAATGAACCTACCGCTTCTGATGTCCGCAAAGCCCTTGAGGATTTAAAAAATAAAGGAGTTCGCGCTCTCATCCTGGATTTAAGGAATAATCCTGGGGGACTATTAGATTCCTCCGTGGAGGTAGCCAGGTTCTTTTTAAGGGGAGAGATAGTCTCTGTGGTTCATAGTAATGGTAGGATTGATACCCTTAGAGGTAATAATCCATTTGTTGACTTGCCCTTAGTGGTCTGGGTGAATAGTGGTACAGCCAGCGCTGCAGAAATTTTAGCGGGTGCTTTGCAGGACCATGATGCTGCTTATATTATTGGTAGAAACACATTTGGCAAGGGGTCCGTTCAAAGAGTCTGGGGCTTGGATGATGGAGGGGCTGTAAGGTTAACTATTGCCAGGTACCGCTTACCCTCGGGCAGGATAGTTGATGAACAAGAATTGGTTCCTGATTTAATTTTACCCATTGATGCCACTGAAGAAAATTATATTGAAGAAACCCTGAAATATCTTAAATAAGTAAATAGAATCGACCCCATCCCCATTTATTTTTAAGTGAAGAATGAAGACCTGACCCCATAAATGACCCAAAATAATATAGATGAGATCTATTATATATTAGATAGTTTTCTTTTTAACTTATTTATTTTTTAACCATCTTTTACTAACACAATGCATAACCTTGGAGTATTGAGGGTTTTTTACTTGACAAGCTTTTAATATTCTTATATACTCAACTTGTATAAAATATTTAAAAAGGAGGTGAACTTTAGTGAATAAACCAGAATTAATTAGCAAGGTTGCAGAAAAAGCCGGTATCACCAAAAAAGACGCGGCTATGGTTACCAAAGCAGTGTTTGATTGTATTTTAGAAGCCAACGCTTTTGGTGAAGCAGTTAAAATTGTTGGATTCGGTTCTTTCGATGTCCGCACACGGGCAGCTCGAATGGGCGTTCATCCCAGAAAAGCAAAAGAAAAAATCCGTATCAACATCCCCGCCAAAAAAGTACCCGTGTTCAAAGCTGGAAAAGAACTAAGGAAAGCTGTAGCTGGTTAGTGTCTTATAATAGAAGGGCGTTGTGTATAGTTTACTTACATAACGCCCTTTTGCTATAATTAGATGATTATGGATTACATCCTTTATACATATATAGCATTAGCAATTGCTTTTTTGTCTTTTTTACTTTTTTTAATTATTTTTTTCCAGCGGTATAAACCTAAAATTACTAACCTTCCACAACTTATTAGTAAAATTGAAGAAATGGATAGAATCCTACAGGAACTTAAAAAATCAGATACCCGAAGCCTTAAAGGAGTGTGTCTTACAAGATTTATGCCTTTTAATGAATCCATAGAAGGTTCTGGCTGTTCTTTAGGCACCCTTAATAAAGAGGGGGATGGTTTTATAATAACTTCCCTGACCAGCCGCGAAGGTAGTAGAATATATATTAAGGAGGTTGTCTCAGGCAATCCTCAGACAACCCTTTCTAAAGAAGAAGAGGAAATACTAAAGGAGACCTGGAAAAGAGCCAGGAATGGATAACGAAAGACTTACCATTCATCTTCTCCCTCATAGTGAAGGAGAAACCTACAGAATCACTCTGAAAAGAGCGGTTCTTAAAAATATTCTTTTAAGCCTCGTTTCCGTCTGGTTAATAGCTATTATTTCAGCAGTTACACTTTTACCCCTTTACCTGGGTGAGAGAAGTATAAGGGCGGAAACTAATAGAAAATTAGAACTGCTGGAATCCCAAAATCGTCAGCTTGCAGTATTATTAGCCAGTGTTCAGGAAGATAGTGAGGTTATTAAAACTTACCTGGATCACCTTAGTAAAGTTGAGGAAGAAGTAAGAAAATCCCTCAAATTAGGACCCACTAATACCTCGCTTGAAGACCTGCTTTCCCGAGAAAATACTACTCTCTGGTCGGTAAGCCGTGGTGCTCTGGAAGAAAGAATTTTAGCCTTACCTGAAGTTATGACCCGCTTAACCCAGGAAGCCCAGGACACCGAACTTAAATTAGCTAATCTGCAGGATGCTACAGAAACCATTCTGGAAGTTCAAAGGAGAACCCCTGATATCTATCCCCTTTCCGGACCTATCGTATCCCATTTTGGTTGGAGACGACACCCCATCTGGGGAGGTAGAGATTTTCACCGAGGCGTAGATATTATGGCTCCTTACGGTTCAGCAGTGCGGGCTTCGGCCGAAGGCAAAGTCATTGATGTGGGGTATCTGGGAAGCCTGGGTTTAACAGTTACCATAAGCCACCGTGATGGCATCAGCACCGTTTATGCTCATTTAAGTAAGAGAGCGGTTAAAGAAAACCAGTTGGTTAGCAAGGGACAGATAATTGGTTTTGTGGGCACCAGTGGTTTTTCCACCGGACCTCATCTCCATTATGAAGTTCGACTCAATGGTAATCCAGTTGACCCTATTCCATACCTGCCATAGGAGGTAGATATGCCCTTTTTTGGTCCCAAAGAAAAAACCGCCGACCTCAGTATAAGTACTGTTATTGGTGAACATACCCGCCTTCTGGGGAACCTGGAAGGAAAAGGTAGCCTGAGAATTGACGGTGAAGTGGAGGGAGAAATTAAGATAGAAGCCTCTTTAATCATTGGTCCCAAGGGAAGAGTCAGGGGAGGAGTAAACGCCAATATAATAACTGTTGCTGGCAGAGTAGATGGAGATATATTTGCTAAAGATAGGGTAGAACTGCTCAGTTCAGCCCAGGTAAAAGGGAACATAACTTCTACGCGTATAGAAATGAAAGAAGGAGCAATTTTGCAGGGAAAGGTGGAGATTATCCAAAATGCGATTCAAGAACCGTGAAGAGGCAGGAGAGCAATTAGCCCGTTTTATTCTTAACTTCGGTTTTAAGATAGACCTGGTTATCGGACTTCCCCGCGGAGGACTGGTTACCGCCCAGGTGGTAGCAGAAAAACTAAATGTTCCTATGGATTATGTATTAGCGAAAAAAATCGGACCACCTGGAAACCCCGAATATGCTATTGCCATAGTCACTATTGACGGGGAAATTTTAAAAGGCGACGACCCCTTTACTTTTAGCCAGATTTCTGAAGAATATCTGACCAGAACAGCTTCCAATTATCTGAAAGACTTAATTATTCGCGATGAAATTTACCGAAAAGCCCTACCAAAACGGGAAATTAAAAATAAAAAGGTTCTGGTGGTTGATGATGGGCTGGCCACCGGCCTGACTGTGGAAGCAGCAGTGGATTACCTTTTGCGAGAAGGGGCAACTGAGGTTTACGTAGCTGCACCGGTTGGTTCCACCGAGGCAGTAGAGAGATTAAAGAACAAAACCCGCGAGGTATTAGTGATACATACCCCCGATATCTTTTACGCGGTAGGGGAGTTCTACCAGGAATTTTACCCCATCAGTGAAGATTTGGTCTTAGAAATTCTAACAAAAGAGAGGACAGAATAAAATGCAAGACAATTTTCTTTTTAGCAGAGAACATGTCTGGGTAAAACCCCGAGAGGAAGGAGTTTTGGTAGTGGGAATTAGTAGTTTCGCTCAGGACCAATTAGGTGAAATACTTTTTGTGGAACTACCTACTATTGGAAAGGAGCTCAAACAAGGTACAGTTTTAAGCATCGTGGAATCGGTTAAATCTGCCAGTGAGGTATATATGCCTCTGGACGGCAAAGTTCTGGAAGTTAATACAGAGCTTGGTGACAGCCCGGAATATGTAAATCAGGACCCTTTTGGTAATGGTTGGATTGCGGTCATCGGTATTTCTAACCCCAACCAGCTAAACCAGTTATTGGATAGCAAAACTTACCAGGAGTTCATAGACAGTCTTTAATCCATTAAGGACTGTCCCTTAGGGGACAGTCCTTTTTTACAGTTTAGCCTTTATCGTAATGTACCCAGCTGACTATGGCGGACCTAGTCCTACTCACCAAAAACCATTAATCCAGCATTTCTCTGAAGTAAGCCATTAGCTTAAACTTGGAATTGACCTTTAAGGGCCAACCACTGGTAGTTAGGGATATTAAACGGGTCTAAGTAGATACTCTTTTCTCTGGTTAATATGTCTGGGTGAGTATTAAAGGTGGTCAGTATCTACAAAAGACTACACAAAAAGCTGTTGACATTAAAGCCTTTGAGGGATATAATTGCTATTGGGAAGTAGCGCCTTAAAAGTGCGAAACTCAAATAAATAAATTAGTGGAGGATAATCATGCCAAAAGGAAACACAAAATTGCTGGCGGCCATAATCGGCGCCATAGTTCTCGTAGTCGTCCTGATTTATGCTGTGCCGGGTCTATTCCAACCAGCAGAGCAGGAGCAGGAAGCCCTAAGAGTTGGGGTCGTATTGTCTGTTGGTGGTAGAGGCGACAAGTCTTTCAATGACTCAGCGATAGAAGGTCTGGAACGGGCAAAAGAAGAGCTCGGCATTGAATATAGCTATGTTGAACCCAGAGAAGTACCTGAAATGGAAGAACTCCATCGTCTTTTCGCCCAAGAGGGTATGGATTTGATTATCGGAATAGGATTTCTCCAGGGAGATGCTATTAGTAAAGTAGCTGCAGAGTTTCCCGAACAGAGATTTGTCGTGGTGGATACTGTAATAGACCTGCCTAACGTTAAATCCTTGGTCTTTAGGGAGCATGAAGGCTCTTTCTTGGCAGGCGCACTGGCTGCTTCACTCACCAGAACAAACAATGTTGGTTTTGTCGGCGGTATGCAGATTCCCCTCATCGCCAAGTTCCAGAAAGGCTATGAGCACGGAGTGGAACATGTCAATCAACTAAAAGGCACAAATGTCACCGTACAGGTTGCTTATGCCGGAACTACCGGGGCTGCTTTCAGGGATCCGGTAAAGGGTAAAGAACTGGCGCTGTCTCAAATCGCACAAGGTGCCGATATTATATATCATGCATCCGGTGGTACAGGGATTGGCGTGTTTGAAGCTGCAGCCGAAAAGGGCATTAAAGCTATCGGCGTAGATGCAAACCAAAACTGGGTGCAACCTGGGTTTATTATTGCAAGTATGTTGAAGCGCGTAGATGTAGCTGTATTCGACGCCATTAAATCGGTTCAAGAAGGTGTTTTCCAGGCAGGCAAGCATGAATTTGGTATAGCAGAAGGCGGAATTGGCCTGACCGACCTTGTAAATGTAACCGAGGTAGAAAAAGCAGGGGTCGAAAATGATGCGGCTAAAATTCAATTAATCCAGCAACTGAAGGATACTATCCCTGCTGAAGTTAGGGAATTGATCGAAACACTCGCCCAACAGATTAAAGATGGAGAGATTATAGTTCGTTTTGAGTAATAAATGCTAATTTAAGTTTCGCCTGAGTTTTCGTAGATGCTTAGTAATAGGAGAGAAGTCCCATTCAACCCATTTTAGAAATGCAGCAGATATCAAAGCGATTTCCAGGGGTCCTGGCATGTGA